>NZ_JABWRG010000006.1:0-116304 GCF_014268825.1 Pseudomonas sp. SWRI51
CGAAGCAGCCCCAGGATCTGAGCAGCATGCACAATCGCCGGGGCTGCTTCGCAGCCCTTTCGCGGCACAAGGCCGCTCCTACAGAGACTGCGCCGAGCGGACGCGGCCTGTGTGGGCTTGCCTCGCGATCGAAACGCAGGCACAAAAAAACCGCGCCAGGGCAAGCCGGGCGCGGTTCGGTCAACGCATCAACAATTACTTGTTGATGGCATCGCTCAGGCCTTTGGCCGGTACGAACTTGACGACTTTCTTGGCAGCGATTTCGATGGCAGCGCCAGTCGAAGGGTTGCGGCCGGTACGGGCAGGACGCTCGGAGACTTTCAGCTTGCCGATGCCTGGCAGGGTGATTTCGGCGCCGTTTTCCAGTTGGTCGGCGACGATCTGGCCCAGTTGCTCCAGGGCGTTACGCGCGGTGGTTTTCGGCGCGTCGATGGCTTCAGCGATGTCGGCAATCAGTTGGTCTTTGGTCAATGCCATGGTGGTGTTCCTTCCCTATCAAATTCAGAGGTTGTGCAGCGTGCTCGGTCGGTTGGTGGTCGGGCCAGCCCGGGACAATCCAGAGGCCGCGTCGATCGCGTATGTAGATACGCAAATCGGCGTTTGGTTCGACACCCGCCAACCTGGCTGCCAGCAATGCGCCACCCAAGGGGCGCAAGACGGCGCAAAGCTACCACAGGAATCGATAAATATCCGCCCTCGACCTGGTTTTTGTGCAGGTATTTCGGGGGTTTAGGCAAAAAACCGGCGATTTTGGACAAAAAATGCACAACCGCCATTTCTGCCAATATCTGGCCACTGCATCGCCCCCACCCTGGGGTAAACTGGGCGCCTTTTGCAGCGCGGTGCCACACCGCCCAACAGACCGAGAATTCCATGCCCATCCGACATTGCATCGTTCACCTGATCGACAAGAAGCCCGATGGCAGCCCCGCTGTACTGCATGCGCGCGACAGCGAGCTGGCCACCTCCGACGCCATCGAAAACATGCTGGCCGACCTCAATGACAGCTACAACGCCAAGCAAGGCAAAGCCTGGGGTTTCTTCCATGGCGAGTCGGGTGCCTACCCGTTCAGCGGCTGGCTGAAGCAGTACCTGGACGGCGAGAACACCTTCGCCGCGTTCAGCCGCACCGCCGTCGAGCACCTGCAAAAGCTCATGGAAGAATCCAACCTGTCGACGGGCGGCCATGTGCTGTTCGCCCACTACCAGCAAGGCATGACCGAATACCTGGCCATCGCCCTGCTGCACCACAGTGAAGGCGTGGCGGTGAACGCCGAGCTGGACGTGACGCCGTCGCGCCACCTGGACCTGGGCCAGTTGCACCTGGCGGCACGGGTCAACCTGTCGGAGTGGAAGAACAACCAGAACTCCAAGCAGTACATTTCATTCATCAAGGGCAAGAATGGCAAGAAGGTGTCGGATTACTTCCGCGACTTCATCGGCTGCCAGGAAGGCGTTGACGGCCCCGGCGAGACCCGCACCCTGCTCAAGGCGTTCAGCGACTATGTGGAGCGCGAGGACCTGCCGGAAGAGGCCGCCCGCGAAAAGACCCAGACCCTGGTCGACTACGCTACCAGCCAGACCAAGCTGGGTGAGCCGATGGGCCTGCAAGAGCTGTCCAGCCTGATCGACGAGGACCGCCCGGAGGCGTTCTACGACCACATCCGCAACAGCGACTATGGCCTGTCGCCGGAGATTCCGGCCGACAAACGCACCTTGAACCAGTTCCGCCGCTTCACCGGCCGCGCCGAAGGCCTGTCGATCAGCTTCGAGGCGCATTTGCTGGGCTCCAAGGTGGAGTACGACGAAGAAGCCGGCACCCTGGTGATCAAGGGCCTGCCGACGCAACTGATCGACCAGCTCAAGCGCCGCAAGGACTGACTCGGCCTGACGTCACGGCATAGGAGGCGACCAACGCCTCCTTGGCGCTCTTGCGCAGCTTCTTCACCAGCCGCTCCTGGCGCAACGCCTCGCCCTTGTCTGGCCATTGCTCGATGTACACCAACGCCTGCGCCGGGCTGGTCTTGAAGTAGCGCGCGCCCTGGCCTTTCTGGTGCTTGATGAACCGCCGCTGGGGGTCATCACTGATGCCGCAGTACAGCGAGCCGTTGGCCGCGCGCACCAGGTAGACGAACCAGGGTTTACCGGCTTGTTCTGGAACGTCTTCTTTCACGACACCCGACCTTTCCCTCATTAGCGTGGCAAGCCTTGTCAGCCCCGAAACACCTCAGCGCTGCTGAAACGCCTTGAGGCCACGTGCGGCCTGCTCGCGGACCTTGTTCTGCAGCATCGGCGTCCAGCCCAGCAACACACCCGGCAGGCCCAACGCCTGTCGCGCCCAGCGCCACAGGTCGAACGTGTCGTCGTGCTGGCAGATCAAGCCATCACGAATGACGAACCGCGCCTGAATATCATTGACCACCACGCGCCCGGTCTGGCTGAACAGATAGGTCGCCACCCAGTGCGCACCACCGCCGCGCTCGTCGCTGCGCACGCTGTCGAAGGTCAGGGTGAAGTCCTTGGCGCGGGTGATGAGCATGCGCCACATGTCCTTGGCGTCTTCACCCCGCAAGGTGCCGAACACCGGGTCGCTGAACACGATGTCGGCGCTGTAGCAGGCCACCATGGCCTCGGCATCGAGGCGCTGGAAGGCTTGGTAGAAACGGGTGATCAGGGCGCTGTTGGCGTCGCTCATGGGGTGGTCCTGCCACTGGATTGAGAGCGCACGATAATCCCCCGCCTGCGGCAACGCCACTTTCATTTACACGCTGAATGGCTCAATGCCACTGTCAGACCTTCTCACTGCTGACCTGAACATGCAGCGCCCGCCCGGCACCAAGGCCGAAACCGATGGCGCCAATGCCCAGTACGGCGAAGATCCAGCCCACCGCCTGCCAGCCGCCGGTGATGTCATGCACCAGGCCGACCGCGAACGGCCCCATGGAGGCCAGGGTGTAACCCACGCCTTGCGCCATGCTGGAAAGGTTGGCGGCCACATGGGCGTCTTTGGAGCGCAACACGATCAAGGTCAGCGCCAGCGCAAAGGTACCGCCCTGCCCCAGCCCCAGCAGCACCGCCCAACCCCACAGCCCGTCAATCGGGGCATACAGGCAGCCGAACAGGCCGGCCAGGGTCACCAGCATCACCACCACGATAGCCAGGCGCTGGTCACGGCCACGGGTGGCGAGCCAGGGGGCGCTGAGCGAGCTGATCAACTGCACGATCACCGAGCCGGACAGCACCAGGCCCGCATCCACCGCGCTCAAGCCGCGGCCAATGAGGATCGACGGCAGCCAGCCGAACACGATGTAGGCAAGGGAAGACTGCAAGCCCATGTACAGGGTCACCTGCCAGGCCAGTGGGTCGCGCCACAGCCCGCGCACCCGGTAGGCCACTTTATGCAGGCCGTGGCCCTGGCGTGCCTGGGGCAACCAAACCAGCATTGCCAAAAGCGCAGGCACCATCCAGAACCCGAGGCCCAGGGCCCAGTTGTCTTCAAAATGGTGGCTCAGCGGCACCGTCGCGCCCGCCGCCATGGCCGCGCCGAGGCACAGGGCCATGGTGTAGACGCCGGTCAGGGCGCCAGCATGCTGGGGGAAGTCGCGTTTGACGATGCCCGGCAGCAGTACGCCAATGATGCCGATACTCGCCCCGGCCACCAGGCTGCCGAGGAAAAGCCCGGCAACACCCAGCGCACTGCGCAGGAAGATGCCCAAAGCCAGGGTCAGCAGGATGCCAAGGATCACCCGCTCGCTGCCAAACCGGCGCGCCAGTACCGGCGCCAGCGGCGCGAACAGCCCCAGGCAAAGCACGGGCAAGGTGGTCAAGAGGCCTGCGGCCGAGGCGCTGAGGCCCAGGCCTTCCGAGACCTGGCCAAGCACCGGGGCCATGCTCGACAGTGCCGGGCGCAGGTTCAGCGCCACCAGCACCAGGCCGAGCAACAGCAGCCAGGGGCGCTGCAGCGTTAGGGGTTGCTGCTGCACTTGTTCGTCGTCGGCTTCGGCGTCGATCAACAGTTCGTCAAGTTCGCGGCTTGTACGTTCGCTCATGGTGGGTTTCCGATCAGGATTCGATGAGAGCCCGGCTCAGGCGCTTGGCGAGCTCCGGATCGCGTTGTTCGAGGGCGTCGAGAATCTGCCCGTGCAGGTCGAATACGCTTTGGCAGCGGGGCACGGTGGTCATGTTGTGCTGCAAGGCGGCGGCGACCACGCCTGAGAAGTAGCGGTACAGCTCGCTGAGGGCAGGGTTGTGGGCGGCGTCGACCAGGCGCTGGTGAAACTTGATGTCGCAGGCGACGTAGGCGTCGACGTCGGCATGAAAGTGCTCACCGCTTTGCTGCAGCGCCTGGCGCAGGGCTTTGAGGTCTTCGGGGGTACAGCGCTGCGCTGCCAGGCCGATGGCTTCGGCTTCGAGGATGTGGCGGGTTTCGCGGGCGTGTTCGAGGGTGCACTGGGCCATGGCTTGTACGGCTTGCAACGGGTCTTGGGCGGTGCGCAGGTAACTGCCGTCGCCTTGGCGGATTTCGACCAGGCCGCTGAAGGCGAGCACGCGCATGGCTTCGCGGACGGTGTTCCGGCTGATGCCCAGGTCGGTGGCGAGTTCCGGTTCGGTGGGCAGACGCTGGCCGACGGACCAGGCGCCTTGGGCGATGCGGGTGCGCAGTTGGTCGACGGCTTGTTCGACCAGGGAGCGTTTGATGAGTTGAGACACCGGTTTTTCGTCCAGTCATCGGATGAATTAGGGCGTAGAAGGGTAACGAGTTGGCGGGGTTCGGGCAACCGTAATTGCGCTGCTTCAAGGGAGGACTGCATTTGCCTCGGGATCCTGGGGCTGCTTTGCAGCCCTTTCGCGACACAAGGCCGCTCCTACAAATTGACCGCATCCTTGCTGGGGAATGCGGTCACCTGTAGGAGCGGCCTTGTGTCGCGAAAGGGGCGCAAAGCGCCCCCGGCTCAAGCCTGGCCCACGATCAACCCAAAGCATCCAACAGCGCTTGGTTCATCTCCGGCGTCCCCACCGTAATCCGCAAGAACTGCGCAATCCGCTCCTGCTTGAAGTGCCGCACAATCACGCCTTGCTCGCGCAGCCGCGCCGCAATCCCTGCCGCATCCTGCCCCGGGTGCCGAGCAAAGATGAAGTTAGCCGCCGAAGGCAATACCTCGAACCCACGGGCCTCAAGCGCCGCCACCAACACCTCGCGGCTGTCGATCACCTTGCGGCACGTCTGCTCGAAATATTCGCGATCCTCGAACGCCACGGCCGCGCCGACAATCGCCGCACGGTCCAGTGGGTAGGAGTTGAAGCTGTTCTTGATCCGCTCCAGCGCCTCGATCAGGTCCGGGTGGCCAACCGCCAAACCTACCCGCAACCCCGCCAGCGAACGCGACTTGGACAGCGTCTGCGTGACCAGCAGGTTGTCATAGCGGTCGACCAGGCTGATAGCCGTCTGCCCGCCGAAGTCGATGTAGGCCTCATCCACCACCACCACCGAATCCCGGTTGGCCTGCAACAACTGCTCAACCGCCTCCAAGGGCAGCAGGCAACCGGTAGGCGCGTTAGGGTTGGGGAAAATGACACCCGCATTAGGCTTGCTGTAGTCAGCCACACGGATCTGGAACTGCTCATCCAGCGCCACCGGCTCGTAGGCAATACCGTACAGCCCGCAATACACCGGGTAGAAGCTGTAGCTCACATCCGGGAACAACAGCGGGCCACGGTCATGCTGGAACAGGCCGTGGAAAATGTGTGCCAGCACCTCATCGGAACCGTTACCTACAAACACCTGCGCGGTGTTGACGCCGTAATAGCCGGCAACCGCCTGTTTGAGCCGGTCACTGTTTGGGTCGGGGTACAGACGCAGGTTGTCGTTCAACTCGCCGCGCATCGCCTCAAGCGCCTTGGGCGATGGGCCGTAGGGGTTTTCGTTGGTGTTCAGCTTCACCAGGCGCGCAAGCTTGGGCTGCTCGCCCGGCACGTAGGGCACCAGGTCCTTGACGAAAGGGCTCCAGAAACGACTCATGCTCAATTCCCCTTCTCGGTGAGGATGCGGTATTCGGCGCTGCGGGCGTGGGCAGTCAGCGACTCGCCTCGGGCCAGTACCGAGGCGGTCTGGCCAAGGTCGGATGCGCCCTGCTCGGAGCAGAAGATGATCGACGAACGCTTCTGGAAGTCATACACACCCAGCGGCGAGGAGTAACGCGCAGTACCGGAAGTGGGCAGCACGTGGTTCGGGCCAGCGCAGTAATCGCCCAACGCTTCGCTGGTGTGGCGGCCCATGAAGATTGCGCCGGCATGGCGGATCTGGCCAAGCCAGGCCTGCGGGTCGGCCACCGACAACTCAAGGTGCTCAGGGGCGATGCGGTTGGCCACCTCGATGGCCTGCTGCATGTCACGCACCTGAATCAGCGCACCACGGCCATTGATCGATTTTTCGATGATTTCGGCACGTTCCATGGTCGGCAGCAGCTTGTCGATGCTGGCGGCAACGCGGTCAAGGAATTCGGCATCGGGGCTGACCAGAATCGCTTGGGCGTCTTCATCGTGTTCAGCCTGCGAGAACAGGTCCATGGCGATCCAGTCCGGGTCAGTCTGACCGTCGCACACCACCAGAATTTCCGAAGGGCCGGCGATCATGTCGATGCCCACCTGGCCGAACACATGACGCTTGGCAGTGGCCACATAGATATTGCCGGGGCCGACGATCTTGTCCACCTTCGGCACGCTTTCGGTGCCGTAGGCCAGGGCAGCAACGGCTTGCGCGCCCCCCACGGTGAACACCCGGTCGACACCGGCGATGCAAGCTGCGGCCAGCACCAGCTCGTTGAGCTCGCCACGCGGGGTCGGCACGACCATGACCACCTCGGTCACGCCCGCCACTTTCGCAGGGATAGCGTTCATCAGCACGGACGACGGGTACGACGCCTTGCCGCCCGGCACGTACAGGCCAGCGCGGTCCAGCGGAGTAACTTTCTGCCCGAGCACCGTGCCGTCAGCTTCGGTGTATTGCCAGGAATCCTGCTTCTGCCGCTCGTGGTAGACGCGCACACGGTTGGCGGCCTTTTCCAAGGCTTCGCGCTGGGGCGCGGTGATGCGGGTCAGCGCCAGCTCAAGGCGTTCGCGGCCAAGAATCAGGTCATCGATGGACTTGGCATCGACGCCATCGAACCGCTGGGTGAACTCCACCAGCGCGGCATCGCCACGCTCACGCACCGCCTTGATGATATCGAGCACGCGCTGGTTGACCGCGTCATCAGACACGCTTTCCCAGCTCAGCAGATGATCAAGATGTCGGGCAAAATCCTGGTCAGCGGCATTGAGACGGGCAATTGCAGTGGACACGGTCATGGCGAGGGCCTCGGTAGATAGCGAATGCTCAGGCGCCCTAAGCTACCAGTCGATCCGCGCGGGCACCCGAGAAAAGTGGCTATGACGCGGATAGACGGGCGCGACAGCGAAGGTCGCGCGCAGAAGTCAGCCGCGGTGTCGTGATTCGACGGCGTTACGCAGGGTGTCGATCAGGCTCTGGATACGGGCGTGCTGCATTTTCATGGAGGCCTTGTTGACCACCAGGCGCGAACTGATCATGGCGATCAGGTCTTGCGGCTCAAGGCCGTTGGCGCGCAGCGTGTTACCGGTGTCGACCACGTCGATGATCTTGTCGGCGAGGTTGATCAGTGGGGCCAGTTCCATCGAGCCGTACAGCTTGATGATATCGACCTGGCGGCCTTGCTCGGCATAGTAGCGCTTGGCGACATTGACGAACTTGGTAGCCACGCGCAGACGGCCTTTGGGCTCAGGGGCGCCGGTAACGCCAGCAGTCATCAGTTTGCACTGGGCAATCTGCAGGTCGAGGGGCTCGTACAGGCCCTGACCGCCGTATTCCATCAGCACGTCCTTGCCGGCTACGCCCAGGTCAGCGGCGCCATGCTCGACGTAGGTCGGCACATCGGTGGCACGTACGATGAGCAGGCGCACATCATCCTGGGTCGTCGGGATGATCAGCTTGCGGCTCTTGTCCGGGTTCTCGGTAGGCACGATGCCAGCCTCTGCCAGCAGGGGCAGGGTATCGTCGAGAATGCGGCCTTTGGATAGCGCGATGGTCAACATGGGAAACGTCGGTCCTTAAGCAGCGACTGCCAGCCAGGTCGGGGACCTGGCCGTGTTCAATTCGGGGGCGCGTCCTTGCGCCGGCAGGCAGTTAGCCCGGTACGCGGCGGATTTTCGCGCCGAGCATCTGCAGTTTTTCTTCGATGCACTCGTAACCACGGTCGATGTGGTAGATGCGGTCGATCAGGGTATCGCCTTCGGCGACCAGTGCCGACAGTACCAGGCTCGCCGAGGCGCGCAGGTCGGTGGCCATGACGGGCGCGCCTTTGAGCGTCTTGGTGCCGGTGACGATGGCGGTGTTGCCTTCGACCTGGATCTGCGCGCCCATGCGGTGCATTTCGTACACGTGCATGAAGCGGTTTTCGAAGATGGTCTCGATGACAGCACCGGTGCCTTCGGCAATGGCGTTGAGCGAGATGAACTGCGCCTGCATGTCGGTCGGGAACGCCGGGTAAGGCGCGGTACGCAGGTTCACGGCTTTGGGCCGCTTGCCGTGCATGTTCAGCTCGATCCAGTCTTCGCCAGTGGTGATGTCGGCGCCGGCTTCCTTGAGTTTTTCAAGAACCGCTTCAAGGATGGTCGGGTCGGTATCCTTGACCTTGACGCGGCCACCGGTCACGGCAGCGGCGACCAGGTAGGTACCGGTTTCGATGCGGTCAGGCATTACGCGGTAAGTAGCCGGATGCAGACGAGGCACGCCATCAATGGTGATGGTGTCGGTGCCGGCGCCTTGGACGTTGGCGCCCATGGCGTTGAGGAAGTTGGCGAGGTCGACCACTTCCGGTTCGCGAGCGGCGTTTTGCAGCACGCTGCGACCAGTGGCCAAGGCTGCTGCCATCATGATGTTCTCGGTACCGGTCACGCTGACGGTATCGAAGAAGAAGTGCGCACCACGCAGGCCGCCCTCAGGCGCCTTGGCCTTGATGTAACCGCCTTCGACTTCGATGTGCGCGCCCATGGCTTCGAGGCCACGGATGTGCAGGTCGACCGGACGCGAGCCAATGGCGCAGCCGCCTGGCAGTGCGACTTCGGCATAACCGAAGCGAGCGACCATCGGGCCGAGCACCAGGATCGACGCACGCATGGTTTTCACCAGCTCGTACGGGGCGACCAGGGTCTTGATGGTACGCGGGTCGATTTCGACCGAAAGCTTCTCGTCGATCACAGGCTCGATGCCCATGCGCCCGAACAGCTCGATCATGGTGGTGATGTCGTGCAGGTGCGGCAGGTTGCCGACCGTCACCGGGCCATCGCACAGCAAGGTAGCCGCAAGAATCGGCAGGGCCGAGTTTTTTGCGCCGGAAATGCGGATCTCGCCGTCGAGACGCGCGCCGCCAGTAATAATCAGTTTGTCCATTGGTATCTCGCCGCCAAGTTGGCTCAGGTGCGCTCAGCCCAGGCTGCGCTGCTGAAGAATTTCATGGTTACCGCGTGGATTGCGCCGTTGGCAATCCACGGATTGAGGTGAGCGTAGACCGCTTGCTGACGCTTGACCGGGCTCTGGCCGGCCAGCTCGTCGCTGATCACGTTCAACTGGAAGTTGCAGCCTTCGCCTTCAACTTCTACCCGGGTTCCCGGCAATTTTTCTTCCAGAAAGCTTTTGACTTCTACGGCCTGCATGCTCAACCTCGATCGGCGCCCAACGCGCGCGGGTCGGCCATCATACAAAAAAGCCCCTCGCCTGCGAAGCCCAAGACGGGGCTTGCTGACCGAGGGGCCTTCACCATAAAGCAGGGCATCAGCCTGCAAGTACTTCATCGAGGTCATAGACCTCGGCGATTTCACGCATATCGTCAGGCATTGCGCGCACTTCGACCGCCTTGCCGGCGGCCTCGGCATCACGCATGAACGCCAGCAACAGCGACAGCCCGACACTGCTCGACTTCACCACTGCGGTGCAGTCGAGCACCAGCCGCTGCTCGCGACTGGCTGCAATCAGCGCCTTGCCCTGCTTGCGCAGGGCCGGGCCGCTACGGTAGTCCAGCACACCGGCCAGGCGCAAAACGCCAGGCTCGGCCATGCTTACGGCCGCTTCGGTCATTTGACTTCCTTCTCCGGCGAACTGTCGGCGGTCTGCTTGGCCTTGGCCACCTCGCCTGCCCAACCGTCGATGGTCTTGTCCAGGTCATTGCCATTGCGCTGCATGGCATCGGCGAACTGATCGCGGAACAGCTTGCCGATGTTGATGCCGTTGACGATGACGTTACGCACTTTCCATTCGCCGTCGAGCTTCTGCATCGTGTATTGCACCGGGTAGACCGCACCATTGTTGCCGGTGACTTTCATGCCGACGCTTGTGCGGTCGCCGTCTTCAGCCTTGGCCGGGTCGACGGTGATGCCCTGGTTGTTGTACTCAAGCAATGCATTGCCATAGAACTGCATCAGGCTGCGCTTGAAGTTTTCCTGGAAGCGCTGCATCTGCGCAGGGGTCGCCTTGCGCGAATACTTCACGGTCATGATGCTTTTGGAAATACCGTCGGCATCGACAACCGGGCCCAGATTATTGTTGAGCGCGTTGTAGAACGCCTCTGGGTTGGCCTTGTACTGCTCTTTATTAGCCTTGAGGTCACTGAGCAGCTGGGTCGTGGTGGTCTGGATGACCTCACGGGCAGACTGCCCGGGCGCCGCCAGGCTCAACAGAGGAAAGGCCGCCAGCAGTACCAGCAGGCCGCGTCGCAGGATGGAAACCATGGAGACTCCTTAATTAGCCGGTTGTGCTTCTTTCGGTTCCTTGCCCACCGAGTTGAGCAGGAACTTGCCAATCAGATCTTCCAGCACCAGCGCCGACTGGGTGTCGTGGATGGTGCTGCCATCCTTGAGAACCGCGTCTTCGCCGCCCACGCTGATACCGATGTACTTCTCGCCCAGCAGGCCGGCGGTCAGGATCGAGGCAGTGGAGTCGGTCGGCAGGTTGTCGACGTGCTTGTCCAACTGCAAGGTCACCCGGCCGGTGTACGAGTCGCGGTCCAGATCGATTGCCGTGACCTTGCCGATGGTTACACCCGCCATGGTCACTTTAGCTCTGACAGTCAAACCGGCGATATTGTCGAAGTACGCATAAACTTTATAGGTATCACTGCTCGGGCTGGCCGACAGGCCGCTCACACGCAGGGCGAGCAGCAGCAGCGCCAGGACCCCGGCCAGAAGAAACAGGCCGACACCGATTTCCAGGGTGCGGTTTTGCATCAGAAATCTCCAAACATCAAGGCGGTCAGAATAAAGTCCAGACCCAGGACTGCCAGCGAGGCATAGACCACGGTCTTGGTGGTGGCACGGCTGATCCCTTCTGAAGTGGGTTCGCAGTCATACCCCTGGAATACGGCGATCCAGGTCACCACGAAGGCAAACACCAGGCTTTTGATCAGCCCGTTGAGCACATCGTCGGTGAAAGAAACACTGTTTTGCATATTGGCCCAGAACGAGCCCTCGTAGACGCCAAGCCAGTCTACCGCCACCCACGAACCACCCCAGATGCCCACCACGCTGAAAATCAGCGCCAGCAGCGGCAGCGAGATGAAACCGGCCCAAAGGCGCGGGGCGACGATGTACTTGAGCGGGTCGACGCCGATCATTTCAAGGCTCGACAACTGCTCGGTGGACTTCATGTTGCCGATTTCAGCGGTCAGCGCAGAACCTGCGCGCCCAGCGAACAGCAGCGCGGTAACCACCGGCCCCAACTCGCGCAGCAAGGTCAGCGCGACCATCTGGCCCACGGCCTGCTCCGAACCGTACTTGGTCAGGATGCTGTAGCCCTGCAGCGCCAGCACCATGCCGATGAACACGCCAGACACGGCAATGATCGCCAGCGACAGCACGCCAACCGAATAAAGCTGCTTGACCAGCAACTGGAAGCTGCCGCCAATGCCGCCCCGGCCAATCAGCGCATGGCCCAGGAAAATGCAGGAACGCCCGAGCACAGCCAGCACATCGATGGCAGCACGGCCGAACAGGCGGATTCGTTCAAGAATGGATTTTCTGCGCATCAACGCGCCCCCAGCAGGTCGGCGCGGTAGTCAGGCGCAGGGAAGTGGAACGGCACCGGGCCATCAGGGTCGCCCTTCATGAACTGGCGAATACGCGGGTTGTCCGAGCCCATCAGTTCGGCCGGTGTGCCCTGCCCCAATACCTGGCCATCGCCGACTACATAGATGTAGTCGGCGATGCTCGCGGTCTCGGCCAGGTCGTGGGAAACCACGATGCTGGTAATGCCCAGGGCATCGTTGAGCAGGCGAATCAGACGTACCAATACGCCCATGGCGATCGGGTCCTGGCCAACGAAGGGTTCGTCGTACATCAGAATCTGCGGGTCCAGGGCGATGGCCCGGGCTAGCGCCACACGGCGCTTCATGCCACCAGACAGCTCGTCGGGCATCAGGTCGATGGCGCCGCGCAAGCCGACGGCCTGCAGCTTCATCAACACGATGTCGCGGATCATCTCTTCCGAAAGGTGGGTATGCACGCGCAGAGGAAAGGCGACGTTCTCGAAAACATCGAGGTCGGTGAACAGTGCACCGCTCTGGAACAGCACGCCCATCTGCTTGCGCGCATCGAACAGGTCACTGCGCGACAGGCTTGGCAGGTTCTGGCCGTTGACCCACACCTCGCCACCGGTCGGGCGCAGCTGTGCCCCCATCAGGCGCAGCAGCGTAGTCTTGCCGCAGCCCGAAGGGCCCATGATGCCTGTGACCTTGCCGCGGGGGATGCGGATGTCCACGTTGCTGAAAATGCTACGCGTGCCGCGTTTGAAGGTCAGGTCCTTCAATTCGACCGCATAGGCGTTATCCACACTCATCTAGACTCCTTGCAGTGCAGCCTCGTCCCATGGACGTGTGATTCCATCTTGAAGGCACACTGGTTCCCCGGCAGGCCGAATCGCGGCGAACTATACCACCGCTGCACAGGCCGGCCCAAGGCCGAGCCTGCGCCGTTCAGCCAGCAGACAGGCTTTGAGGGTTTTCCTACACGCATCGAAGAGGTGAGGTATTGCCTCTTTGCCGCTATAATCGCCGCCTTTTCATCAGGCATTGCGTTTTCGACATGAGCCAATCCAGCGAGCTGATCCAATCCGCCCAGCGCACCTTGCGCCTTGAACTCGAGGCCGTAGAGGGCCTGATGGCGCGTATCGACGCCAATTTCGTCAAGGCCTGCGAGTTGATCCTGGCCAGCAAGGGCCGGGTCGTGGTGGTCGGCATGGGCAAGTCGGGGCATATCGGCAACAAGATCGCCGCCACCCTGGCAAGCACCGGCACGCCGTCGTTTTTCGTGCACCCAGCCGAAGCCAGCCACGGCGACATGGGCATGATCACCCGTGATGACGTGATCCTCGCCTTGTCCAACTCCGGCAGCACCGCCGAAATCGTCACCCTGCTGCCGCTGATCAAGCGCCTCGGCATCCAGATGATCAGCCTGACCGGCAACCCCGACTCGCCACTGGCCCAGGCCGCCGAGGTCAACCTCGATGCGCGCGTGGCCCAGGAGGCCTGCCCGCTGAACCTGGCGCCGACCTCCTCCACCACTGCCGCCCTGGTATTGGGCGACGCCCTGGCCATCGCCCTGCTGGAGGCCCGCGGCTTCACCGCCGAAGACTTCGCCTTCTCGCACCCAGGCGGCGCACTGGGCCGGCGCCTGCTGCTCAAGGTCGAGAACGTGATGCATGCTGGCGACGAACTGCCCCAGGTTCAGCGCGGCACGCTGCTCAAGGACGCGTTGCTTGAAATGTCTCGCAAAGGCTTGGGCATGACCGTGGTACTGGAGGCCGATGGTACTCTGGCCGGCGTCTTCACTGACGGCGACCTGCGCCGCAGCCTGGACCGCAACATCGATATCCATGCCACGCTCATCGATGAAGTCATGACCGTCCATGGCAAGACTGCCCGCGCCGAGATGCTCGCCGCCGAGGCACTTAAAATCATGGAAGACCACAAGATCAGCGCCCTCGTGGTCATCGACAAGGACCGCCGCCCCAACGGCGCCTTGAACATGCACGACCTGCTGCGCGCCGGAGTGATGTAAATGAACCAGGACCTGATGCAACGGGCCAAGGCCATCAAGCTTGCGGTGTTCGACGTCGACGGCGTGCTCACCGACGGGCGCCTGTACTTCCTCGAAGATGGCAGCGAATTCAAGACGTTCAACACCCTCGACGGCCACGGCATCAAGATGCTCATGGCCTCGGGCGTAACCACCGCCATCATCAGCGGCCGCAAGACCCCGGTGGTGGAGCGCCGCGCCAGGAACCTCGGCATCCCGCACCTGTTCCAAGGCCGCGAAGACAAAATGGTGGTACTGGACGGCCTGCTCGCCGAACTCAATCTAAGCTACGAGCAGGTTGCCTACCTGGGCGACGACCTGCCGGACCTGCCGGTCATTCGCCGGGTCGGCCTGGGCATGGCGGTGCACAATGCTGCGGCGTTCGTGCGCGAACATGCCCACGGCATCACCCAGGCGCGCGGCGGCGAAGGTGCTGCACGCGAGTTCTGCGAACTGATCATGCAGGCCCAGGGTACCCTGGACGCTGCCAACGCTCACTACCTGTAAGGCCGGACATGTTCAGCAAGAAGGTTAAAAACATTGCGCTGCTCGGGGCTATCGCTGCCGTACTGGTGGCCGTCGGCTACTGGAACGTCAGCCCAGAAAGCTTCCTCGACAAGCCCGTGGCGCAGGTCGACGAAAGTGCCATCGACTACTACGCGGTCAATGCCCACAGTGTGCAGTTCACCCCTGAGGGCAAGCTGCAGTACGAAATGACTGCCGACAAGGTCGAGCACATGAAGGCCAGCGACGTCACCCTGGTGACCACGCCCGACCTGCACCTGTACCGTGGCACCCAGTTCCCGTGGCATGTGCAGAGCAAGCGCGCCGAGGTCAACCCGGACGGCACCGAGGTCGAACTGATCGACGCGGTCCGCGTGGCCCGCACCGACGAACGCAAGCGCGACACCATCATCACCACCACCCGCATGACCGTGTTCCCGCAGAAGGAATATGCGCAGACCGAGCAAGCCGTTAGAATCGACGGCGCCGGTGGCACCACTACGGGCAAAGGAATGAAAGCGTATTTGAAAGAAGGCAGGATGGACCTGCTCTCTAACGTAAGAGGACAGTATGAGGCTCGTTAAAACCATCCCCCTTCTGCTCAGCCTGGGCGTAGCACTGGGAAGCGCGAGCGCCTTCGCCCTGCCGAACGACCGTGACCAGCCGATCCGCATCCAGGCGGACAACGCCCACCTAGACGACAAGCAAGGCGTGGCCACCTATACCGGCGATGTCATCATCACCCAAGGCTCGATGATGATCAAAGGCAACACCGTGACCATGACCCGTGCCGCCAACGGCGACATCGACGTGGTCACCTCGGTGGGCAACCTGGCCTACTTCGAGCAGCAGCAAAGCGCAGCCAAGGCCGACAAGATGAAAGGCTGGGCGGTGACCATCCAGTACCAGGCGCAAAAAGACCTGGTCGTGCTCACCGACCGCGCCAAGGTCGAGAACGAAGGCAACACCACCGAAGGCGAGAAAATCGTCTACAACACCAAGACCCAAGTGGCTACCGCCGGTCGCGGTGGCAACGTGACTGCACCACGTCAGCGTATCGACATGGTCATTCAACCGAAGAAAAAGGCCGAGTAAATGGCAACCCTCAAAGCCCAGCACCTGGCCAAGAGCTACAAGAGCCGGCAAGTCGTGCGTGACGTCAGCCTGTCGATCGACAGCGGCCAGATCGTCGGCCTGCTCGGCCCTAACGGCGCCGGCAAGACCACCTGCTTCTACATGATCGTCGGGCTGGTCCAGGCTGATCAGGGCCGCGTGCTCATCGACAACCTCGATGTCAGCCACCAGCCCATGCACGGCCGCGCCCAGGCAGGTATCGGCTACCTGCCGCAGGAAGCCTCGATCTTCCGCAAGCTGTCGGTGGCCGACAACATCATGGCCATCCTCGAGACCCGCAAGGACCTCGACCGCGACGGCCGGCGCAAAGAGCTCGAAAGCCTGCTGCAGGAGTTCCACATCAGCCACATCCGCGACAACCTCGGCATGAGCCTGTCCGGTGGCGAACGCCGCCGCGTCGAGATTGCCCGCGCGCTGGCGACTGCACCCAAGTTCATCCTGCTGGACGAACCTTTTGCCGGTGTCGACCCCATTTCGGTGGGCGACATCAAGCAGATCATCCACCACCTCAAGAACAAGGGCATCGGCGTACTGATCACCGACCACAACGTTCGCGAAACCCTGGATATCTGTGAAACTGCGTACATCGTCAACGACGGCCAGCTGATCGCCGAAGGCGACGCCGAGACCATCCTGGCCAACCAGCTGGTCAAGGAAGTCTACCTGGGTCACGAGTTCCGCCTCTGATCCGGGCCGCCTGGAGCACTGTTGCCGCGAGTCGTTCAAGACTTAAGTGTTACAGTGCTCTAGGCAAACGCTGCATTTTCAGGCATATAACTTGCTTAAAATCGGCGCCCACGCGCCCTACGTGTAGTGGATGGCGCATGCGCGCCGGCGAACAAGGTATTAAGCCCCTGCCATGAAACCATCGCTCGTCCTAAAAATGGGCCAGCAACTGACGATGACCCCGCAGTTGCAACAGGCCATTCGTCTGCTCCAGCTTTCTACCCTGGACCTCCAGCAGGAGATTCAGGAAGCGCTGGAATCCAATCCGATGCTCGAACGCCAGGAAGACGGCGAAGATTTCGACAACAGCGACCCGATGGCGGACAACGCCGAAAGCAAACCGGTCGCCGAAGTTCAGGACAACAGCTTCCAGGAATCCACCAGCAGCAGCGAAAACCTCGAAGACGGCGACTGGGGTGAACGCATCCCCAACGAGCTACCGGTCGATACCGCCTGGGAAGATATCTACCAGACCAGCGCCAGCAGCCTGCCCAGCAACGACGATGACGAGTGGGACTTCACCACCCGCACCTCGGTCGGCGAGAGCCTGCAGAGCCACCTGCTGTGGCAACTGAACCTGGCGCCTATGTCCGACACCGACCGCCTGATCGCCGTGACACTGATCGACAGCATCAACGGCCAGGGCTACCTCGAAGACTCCCTCGAAGAAATCTGTGCAGGGTTCGACCCGGAGCTGGACATCGAGCTGGACGAGGTCGAGGCCGTATTGCACCGCATCCAGCAGTTCGAGCCGGCCGGCATCGGCGCTCGCACCCTGGGTGAATGCCTGCTGCTGCAATTGCGCCAACTGCCGGCTTCCACCCCATGGATGGCCGAGGCGCAGCGCCTGGTCACCGACTTCATCGACCTGCTCGGCGGGCGCGACTACAGCCAGCTGATGCGCCGCATGAAGCTCAAGGAAGACGAGCTGCGCCAGGTCATCGAGCTGGTGCAGAGCCTCAACCCGCGTCCCGGCTCGCAAATCGAGTCGAGCGAGCCTGAGTACGTGGTACCTGACGTGATCGTGCGCAAGGACAGCGAGCGCTGGCTGGTCGAGCTTAACCAGGAGGCGATGCCGCGCCTGCGGGTCAACCCGCAGTACGCAGGGTTCGTGCGCCGCGCCGACACCAGCGCCGACAACACCTTCATGCGCAACCAGTTGCAGGAGGCGCGCTGGTTCATCAAGAGCCTGCAGAGCCGCAACGAAACGCTGATGAAGGTCGCCACGCAGATCGTCGAGCACCAGCGCGATTTCCTCGAGTACGGTGACGAGGCCATGAAGCCGCTGGTGCTGCACGATATCGCCGAGGCGGTGGGCATGCACGAGTCGACCATTTCCCGCGTTACCACGCAGAAATACATGCACACCCCGCGCGGCATCTACGAACTGAAATACTTTTTCTCAAGCCACGTGAGCACCGCGGAAGGCGGCGAATGCTCGTCCACGGCGATCCGCGCGATCATCAAAAAACTGGTTGCGGCGGAAAATCAGAAAAAGCCATTGAGTGACAGCAAGATCGCTGGTTTACTGGAGGCACAAGGCATCCAGGTAGCCCGTCGCACCGTCGCCAAGTACCGCGAATCGCTGGGCATAGCCCCATCGAGTGAGCGCAAGCGACTGATGTAGCACCGGGGTCCGCCACAGCGTTTCAGTGGCAGGTGCAACACCTGCCTCTTTATGCACGGGCAATAAAGGAGAAGCTGTATGCAAGTCAACATCAGTGGCCAGCATGTAGAAGTTACCCAACCACTGCGCGATTACGTGCTTGAAAAGCTCGCCCGCGTGGAAGGGCATTTCGACAAGATCACCAATGCAACGGTGATCATGAAAGTCGAGAAGCTGCAGCAGAAGGTTGAAGCAACCCTCCAGATTCCCGGCGGCGAAGTGGTCGCCAATGCCGAACACCTAGACATGTATGCCGCGATCGATGCCTTGGCCGACAAGCTCGACCGCCAACTGAAAAAACACAAGGAAAAACAGCAAAGCTTGCTGCAAGGCGCAGCCGCCCGCTGATCCCCCTCATCCATGATCCGACTTGAAACCATCCTGACCCCCGGCCGTTCCCTCGTGAACGTGCCGGGCGGCAGTAAAAAACGCGCCCTCGAAAAGGTCGCCACCCTGATCGCCGACCAAGTACCAGAGCTGGAGATGCAAGACGTCTTCGAAAAGCTGGTCGCTCGCGAAAAACTCGGCTCAACCGGTTTTGGCAATGGCATCGCCATTCCTCACTGCCGGCTCGAAGGCTGCACGGCGCCGGTAAGTGCCCTGCTGCATCTTGACGCCCCTATCGATTACGACGCCATCGATGGCGCACCGGTCGACCTGCTGTTCGTGCTGCTGGTCCCCGAAGCTGCCACCGATGCCCACCTTGAACTGCTGCGCCAGATCGCCAGCATGCTTGATCGCAAGGACGTTCGCGATCGCCTGCGCTCGGCAAGCAGCAACGAGGCCCTGTACCAGGTTGTCCTGGACGTACAGAACGAGCACTGAACATGCGCCTGATCATCGTCAGCGGCCGCTCCGGCTCCGGCAAGAGCACCGCCCTCGACGTACTGGAAGACAACGGCTACTACTGCATCGACAACCTCCCTGCCGGGCTGTTGCCGCAGTTGGCAGAAAACGCGCTGATCAACACCGAGCTGCAGCAACCCAAGGTTGCTGTTTCCATCGATGCGCGCAACCTGCCCAGCCACCTGTCACGCTTCCCGGAACTGCTCGAGGACGCCCGCGCCCGGCACATCCAATGTGATGTGTTGTACCTGGACGCCGACGAAGACACCCTGCTCAAACGCTTTTCCGAGACACGCCGGCGCCACCCGCTGACCAACCAGAACCGCTCGCTGGCCGAAGCCATTCGCGTCGAAAGCGAGCTGCTTGGCCCCATCGCGGATCTGGCCGACCTCAAGATCGACACCACCAACCTGAACCTGTATCAGTTGCGCGACTCGATCAAGCTGAGGCTGCTCAACCAGCCCGAACCGGGTACGGCGTTTCTGGTGGAATCATTCGGCTTCAAACGCGGCATGCCGGTGGACGCCGACCTGGTGTTCGATGTGCGCTGCCTGCCCAACCCCTACTGGAAGCCGGAACTTCGTGAGCATTCTGGCCTCGAACAGCCGGTTATCGACTACCTGGCCGCGCAGCCGGACGTCGAGGAAATGTTCCAGGACATCTCCAGCTACCTGCTCAAATGGCTTCCGCGTTTTGCCGCCAGCAACCGTGCCTATGTCACCATCGCCATCGGCTGCACAGGCGGCCACCATCGCTCGGTGTATATCACCGAACGCCTCGGCCAGTTGCTCCAGCCCACCCTGAAAAACGTCCAGGTCCGCCACCGCGACCTCTAGCCACAGGATCCGCCCCACCATGCCCGCCCGCGAAATCACCATCATCAACAAGCTGGGCCTGCACGCCCGAGCGGCGGCAAAGTTCGTCGGAGTGGCCGGGCGCTTCCCCTGTCAGGTCCGCGTAGGGCGCGCGCCGGACAAACTGGTAGACGGCAAGAGCATCATGGCCGTCATGATGCTCGCCGCCGGCAAAGGCACCCAAGTGCACCTGTTTACCGAAGGTGAGCAGGAGGACGAAGCCATGGATGCGATTGTCGAACTGATCAACAACTTCTTCGACGAAGGCGAGTAGAGGCCCCACCGCAACATTCTCTGCCAATTGCCAGGATGAAATAAGACCTTGTTGTTTTTATACCTATACAGGTATAGATTCGATGGGTGGCTTCATGACGTTCAGCGGGCAACACAAAAAGCTGTACTGGGTAGCAAGCAGTAAAAAGGACCTTATGGCACTGCCGTTAGACGTCCAGCATGTGTTTGGTTTTGCCTTGCACCTGGCCCAAGAGGGCGGGCGGCATGTGCACAGTAAAATCCTGAAAGGCTTTTCCGGCGCTGGCGTGCTTGGTCGTGGAGGATCATGAAGGCAACACGTTCCGCGCGGTATACACCGTGCGCTTTGGCAACGCTGTCTATGTACTGCACTGCTTCCAGAAGAAATCCAGGACAGGCATCAAGACGCCCGAATCGGATATCGCCTTGGTCCGCATGAAGCTGCGGCTTGCACAGCAACATTCTGAAGGACAAATCCCATGAGCGAGATCGAAGAAGGCAGCGGCAACCTGTACGCCGACCTCAGCCACCCAGCTGCTGACGAAATGCTGGTCAAAGCTCGTCTGGCCAGCAAGATATGCAGCATCATCAAAGCTCGCCACCTGACTCAGGTTCAAGCGGCAGAAATTCTCGGCCTACCGCAACCGAAAGTTTCCGATATGGTTCGCGGCAAGTTCCGTGGCATTAGCGAGAGCAAGATGATCGATTGCCTGGCGCGTCTGGGGCGCGACGTTCAGATCGTGGTCAAAGCGGCCCCGCGATCTCGGCCCCAGGGGCGCGTAGAAGTAGTGTTCGCTTAAGCAAAGGGCAGTGGCCCTACCCACGCCCAGCCCTTCAAGACATCGCCGTATCCATCACCATCATCAGGCAAAAACCGATACACAGCCCCAAGCTGGCCAAACGGTGATGGCCATTGCTGCGCGACTCAGGGATGACCTCCTGGGTCACCACCAGCAACATGGCCCCCGCCGCGCAGGCCAGGCCTAGCGGCAACAGCAGTTCTGCAATGTTGACCAGCCACGCGCAGATCACCGCCGCCAAGGGCTCGACCAAGCCGGAAGCCGCGCCAATCAGAAACGCCTTGAAACGCGACATGCCGGCCCCAGCCAGCACCAAGGCGATCACCAGGCCTTCCGGCACGTCCTGCAACGCAATGCCCATTGCCAGGCTGTCGGCATCCGGCATACCGCCACCTGCGGACACACCGATCGCCATGCCTTCAGGAATGTTGTGGGCAATGATGGCAATGACAAACAGCCAGATGCGCGCGGCGATCACAGGCTGCTCGCCCGTCGCCACCAGCACCTGTGGGCAAGCGCCGGAAACCTTCAGGTCGATCAGAAACAGGCACAGGGCGCCGAACAGCAAGCCGCTACTTACAAGCCCGCCAGCCCCCCAGGGGCTGAAACCGATGGCCTGGGCAGCAGCCAGCCCGGGCATGATCAGGGAAAACGCCGTAGCCGCCAGCATCACCCCCGCGCCAAAACCCAAAAGGGTATCGGCTACCGCCACTGGCATGTTGCGGATAACCAGCACCGGTACCGCGCCCAATGCCGTGCCAAGCGCACACAGCGCGCCGCCCTCGAGTGCGCGCAGCATGCGTGGCTCGAGGTCGAGCCAGGCAAGACCGCGGGCCACCAGCAAAGCGGTGCCTACCAACAACAGCAAGGTGCCCAGCGCCAGGCGGAACAGCCGAACACTGCTGACAGACATCACGGCAGAGCGCATACCGGTTCGACTCACTTCAGGGCTTGATGGTAGCGGCGTTCCACTTCGGCCCAATCGACCACGTTGTAGAAGGCACCGATGTATTCCGGGCGGCGGTTCTGATACTTCAGGTAATAGGCGTGCTCCCATACATCCAGCCCCAGAATCGGCGTGTTGCCATGCATCAGTGGGCTGTCCTGGTTGCCGCTGCTTTCAACCACCAGCGTGTTCTGCGCGGTGACGCTGAGCCAGGCCCAGCCGCTGCCGAAGCGGGTCAGTGCAGCCTTGGTGAATGCCTCTTTGAACGCCTCGAAACCGCCTAACTGAGCGTCGATTGCCTTGCTCAGCTCGCCCTGCGGCTGGCCGCCGCCCTTGGGCGACATGACCGTCCAGAACAGCGAGTGGTTGGCGTGGCCGCCGCCGTGGTTGATCACCGCCCCGCGCAGGCTCTCAGGCAGCGTCTGCACCGCGCCCACCAGTTTTTCGACCGGCCAATCAGCCCATTCGGTACCTTCGATGGCTGCGTTCAAGCCGTTGACGTAGGCCTGGTGGTGCTTGGTGTGGTGGATTTCCATGGTGGCCGTGTCGATGTGCGGTTCCAGCGCATCGTAGGCGTAAGGCAGAGCAGGCAAGGTATGTGGCATATCAGTGGATTCCGTAGGCTGGGGTGCGATCGTTGATGCCGGTTTGTGCGACCAGTTCGCTGGCAGCCGGCGCCTGGCGATTGAGCAGGCGCTCGGTCCGCGGGTACTGGCCGTACTCGGCAATGAAACTCAGCAATTCGGTGTAGGTGCGCGCGCTGTGGCGCAACGCGGCGTCACGCAGCGGCTGCGGCAGACGAGTCTCCTGGCTGGCTTGTAGCAGCCGCTGGTGGGCGGCGCACAGGTAGTCGGCGCTTTCGTGTGGCTGGTTCAGGCGCAGGTGCAGGTCGGCCAGGTTATGGTGGGCAATGACCAACGCGGCCACCGCTTCGTCGACGTCATGCCAGCGCTCGAACAGCACCTGGGCCAGTGCCAGGGCTTGCAGATAATGTTCCCGGGCATCGACCAGTTCGCCGAGCTCAAACAGGCTATTGGCGTTTTGCGTGGTGCGTCTCAGTGCTGCATGACGTGCCTCCAGTGCGGCTGGGTGTTCAGATGCCGCCAGCGGTGAGTTTTTCAGGGTCGAGCAGTGCTTCGAGCTGGTCGCGGGACAGGTCGGTGTGCTCAAGCGCGACATCGATGACCGGGCGGCCCTGCTTGTAGGCGGTCTTGGCGATCTCGGCAGCCTTCAGGTAGCCGATGATCGGGTTCAGGGCCGTGACCAGAATCGGGTTGCGCGACAGCGCCTCCTTGAGCTTGGCCTCATTGACCGTGAAGGTCGCGATGGCCTTGTCGGCCAGCAGGCGGCTGACGTTGGCCATCAGCTCGATGCTTTCCAGCAGGTTGCGAGCGATCACCGGCAGCATCACGTTCAGCTCGAAATTGCCGGACTGGCCCGCCACGGCGATGGTGGCGTCGTTGCCAATCACCTGGGCTGCGACCATGGCGGTGGCTTCCGGGATCACCGGGTTGACCTTGCCTGGCATGATCGAAGACCCAGGCTGCAAGCCTTGCAGCTCGATTTCGCCAAGGCCCGCCAGTGGGCCGGAGTTCATCCAGCGCAGGTCGTTGGCGATCTTCATCAACGCCACCGCGCCGGTCTTGAGCTGGCCGGACAACGCCACGGCAGTGTCCTGCGAGCCGATCAGGGCAAACAGGTTTTCGCCTGGGGTGAACTCGATCCGCGTCAGGCCGCCCAACTGGCGGGCAAAGCCCTTGGCAAATTCGGGGTGCGCGTTGATCCCGGTGCCGACCGCAGTGCCGCCTTGGGCCAGGGCCTGCAAGGCCGGCAAGGTGGCTTCGATATGCGCGTGGGCTGCCTTGATCTGCGCCGACCAGCCACCGAGCACCTGGCTCATGCGCACCGGCATGGCATCCATCAGGTGGGTGCGGCCAGTCTTGACGTAACGGTGTACTTGCACAGCCTTGGCGTCGATCACCTGGGTCAGGTGACGCAGCGCCGGCAGCAGTTGCTCATGCAGGGCCAGCGCGGCGCTGACATGGATGGTGGTGGGGATGATGTCGTTGCTGCTCTGGCCGCAGTTGACGTGGTCATTAGCATTGACCGGCTCACCCAGCACGCGGCTGGCCAAGGTGGCGATCACCTCGTTGGCGTTCATGTTCGAGCTGGTGCCGGAGCCGGTCTGGAACACATCTACCGGGAAATGCTGGATAAAGTCCTCGGCCAGCAGTTGCTCCACGGCCTTGACGATGGCCGCGCCCTGCCCTGCGCTGATTTGCTTGAGCTCGATGTTGGTCTTGGCAGCGGCGGCCTTGGCCAGCAGCAGGGCGCGAATGAACTGCGCCGGCATCGGCTTGCCACTGACCGGGAAGTTGTCGACCGCGCGCTGGGTCTGGGCGCCGTACAGGGCCTGGGCCGGCACCTGCAGCTCACCCATGCTGTCACGCTCGATACGGGTATCACTCATCGTCTAATCCTTGCATCAGTTCATCGGGGGAAATCGATGGCAGCAGCACGCAATTGGCGAGCTGCATGGCATAGGGCTGCCAGCGCTGGTTCTGCTCACGGCGGTCGAGGTTGCGCAGGTCCAGCAGCGGGCGCCAGGCTTGATCAAGGCACAGGCAGCGCCAGTGCCAGGGCAGCATGCGGTCGCTGGCGGTATCGAGCAGCAGGCGCAGGGACGTCAGCGCCACCGTCCATGGCGAGGTCTCGGTGCAGCACACCAAATAGCGACCTTCGGCCAGGTAATGCTCGATCAGACGCGGCTCGTCGGGCTCCAAGGCGCAGCGGATACGGCGGCTGAGCCAGCGCCAGTTTTCCAGGTAGGGCAGTTCGTGGAGGACGGATTTCATGAACATCATTCGCCGGGTCACTGGGTAATGATATTCATTATTAATTGATAAACAGAATCACTTCAAGTGCGGCGAGGTAAACAAAAAACCCGGCGCGATGGCCGGGTTGTGTGTCACAGGCGTGGGAGCAGGCTTGCCCGCGATCGACCGCAATGGCCATCGCGGGGCAAGCCCCCCTCCTTACAAAAGCTGTTGTCAGCTGCCTGCTACAGTCATGCGCTCGATCAGCACCGAGCCTGTATGGATGTTGCTGCGGGTTTCGACATCGCTACCGATGGCAACAATTTGCTGGAACATGTCTTTCATATTGCCGGCGATTGTCACTTCTTGAACCGGGAACTGAATTTCACCGTTCTCGACCCAGAAACCGGCAGCACCGCGCGAATAGTCACCCGTCACCATGTTCAGGCCGTGCCCCATCAGTTCGGTGACCAACAGGCCGCGCCCCATCCGCCGGATCAACGCCTGTTGGTCCTCGACGCCATGGGTGACGAACAGGTTGTGCACACCGCCCGAGTTGGCGGTGCTCGGCAACCCCAGTTTGCGCCCGGAGTAGGTGCCCAGCACGTAGGAGACCAGCTCACCTTTGTCGACGAACGGTTTGGCGTAGGTCGCCAGGCCGTCACCATCGAACGCGGCGCTGGCCATAGCACGCGGGATATGCGGGCGCTCGTCGAGGGTCAGCCAGGCGGGGAACAGACGCTGCCCCAGGGTGCCTTCGAGGAACGACGACTTGCGGTAGAGGTTGCCGCCGGAAATGGCCGACAGGAAGCTGCCAAACAAGCCTCCGGCAAGCTCGGCGGCGAACAGCACTGGCACTTCGCAGGTAGGCACCGGGCGTGCGCCCAGGCGGCTGGCAGCGCGCTGGGCGGCGCGCTGGCCGATGCTGCGCGGGTCGGCCAGCAACTGGCCTTGGCGGTTGACGTCGTACCAGTAGTCGCGCTGCATCTGCCCGTCACCTTCGGCGATCATCACGCAGCTCAAGCTGTGACGGGTAGAGGCATAACCGCCGATGAAGCCATGACTGTTGCCGTACACGCGCACACCCTGGTGGGTGTTAAGCGAGGTACCGTCGGCATTGAGGATGCGCTTGTCGGCCTCGAACGCCGCAGCCTCACAGGCCAGCGCCATTTCAATCGCCTGTTCAGGTTCTATGCCCCAGTCGTGGTACAGGTCAAGGTCGGGAATGTCACGCGCCATCAAGGCTGCGTCAGCCAGGCCCGAGCAGTCATCCTCGGACGTGTGCTTGGCAATTGCCAGCGCAGCCGCGACGGTTTCGCGAATGGCTTCAGGGCCACTGGCGGAGGTACTGGCCGAGCCCTTGCGCTGGCCGACGTAGAGGGTGATGCCAAAGCCCTGGTCGCGGTTGAACTCGACGGTCTCGACCTCGCGCTGGCGCACCGTGGTGGACAAGCCCTGCTCCAGCGACACGGCCACTTCGCAGGCACTGGCGCCTTGGCGCCGCGCTTCGGCGACGATTGCTTCGACCTGTTCCTGCAACGCCGGCAGGTCCTTTGGACCTACGCTCTGGACTGCACTCATGGTTCTCTCCACTGAAAATTCTGCGTACGGCTTGGGTCATTCTACGACCGGGCCGGACAAGCGGCCCCCGACTGGTTATCATGGCGGCGATTTCCTGCGAGCTGCCCCCATGGTTGATTCCTACGACGACGCCTTCGATGGCGAAAAAAGCAAAACCCAGATCAAGCGCGAGCTGCATGCGCTGGTCGATCTCGGTGAGCGCCTGACCACACTCAAGGCCGACACCCTGGCCCGCCTGCCACTCACCGACGAGTTGCGCAAGGCGCTGGCCGAGGCCTGCAAGCACACCGCCCACGGCGCCCGTAAACGCCACATGTCGTTCGTCGGCAAGCTGATGCGCGATCAGGACCTGGACGGCATTCATGCCGTGCTCGACCAGATCGACAGCTCCAGCCGCCAGTACAACGAGCGTTTCCACGGCCTGGAGCGCTGGCGCGACCGGCTGATCGACGGTAACGACGAGGACCTCGAACGTTTCGTCAACGAGTTCCCCGACACCGATCGCCAGCACCTGCGCTCGCTGATCCGTCATGCCCAGCATGAAAAGGCGCGGAACAAGCCGCCTGCCGCTTCGCGCAAGGTGTTCAAGTACATCCGCGACCTCGACGAAAGCCAGCGCGGCTTGCGTTAAGGCCATTGAGGTTCAAGCCAGCCCCCATGCGGGGGTGGGCTTGAACCGCGATCGCGTTGCGCATCAAGCGCCGGTACCGCCCACGGTAATGGCGTCCAGCTTCAAGGTCGGCTGCCCAACGCCGACTGGCACCGATTGCCCGTCTTTGCCGCACGTGCCCACGCCACTGTCCAGGGCCAGGTCGTTGCCGACCATCGACACCCGGCTCATCGCTTCCGGCCCGTTGCCAATCAGGGTTGCGCCCTTGACCGGCGCGGTAATCTTGCCGTCTTCGATCAGGTACGCCTCGCTGGTGGAGAACACGAATTTGCCGCTGGTGATGTCCACCTGCCCACCGCCAAGGTTGGCGCAGTAGATGCCCTTTTTCACCGAAGCGATGATCTCTTGCGGGTCGCTTTCGCCGGCACGCATATAGGTGTTGGTCATGCGTGGCATCGGCAGGTGCGCGTAGGACTCACGGCGCCCGTTGCCCGTCACGGCCATGCCCATCAGCCGGGCATTGAGCTTGTCCTGCATGTAGCCCTTGAGAATGCCGTTCTCGATGAGTGTGGTGCACTCGGTCGGTGTGCCTTCGTCGTCGACGCTGAGCGAACCACGACGGCCTTCAAGGGTGCCGTCATCAACGATGGTGCACAGGCTCGATGCGACTTTTTCACCGATACGGCCACTGAACGCCGAACTGCCCTTGCGGTTGAAATCGCCTTCCAGGCCATGGCCGACCGCCTCGTGCAGCAGCACACCCGACCAACCCGAGCCAAGTACCACCGGCAACGTGCCCGCCGGGGCCGGGATTGCTTCGAGGTTGACCAACGCCTGGCGCAGAGCCTCGCGGGCATAGCCCATTACCCGCTCTTCGGTGAAGAACCGGTAGTCGGTACGCCCGCCACCGCCGTGCCCGCCGCGCTCGCGACGGCCATTGTGCTCGACGATCACGCTGACGTTGAACCGCACCAGTGGGCGTATATCCGCCGCCAGGCTGCCATCGGTGGCGGCGATCAGGATGCGCTCATAAACACCGGCCATGCTCACGCTGACCTGCTGGATACGTGGGTCGAGGGCACGGGTGGCGGCATCGACGCGCTTGAGCAACTCAACCTTTTCGGCGCGGCTGAGCACGTCCAGCGGGTTGTCCTGGCCGTACAGCGCAGCGACATCCTGGCTGCGGAACGCCTGCACGGTGCCGTTCTGGCCAGCACGGGAGATGGAGCGGGCAGCGCGGGCGGCAGAAGTCAGCGCCTCGAGGTTGATTGCATTGCTGTAGGCGAAGCCGGTCTTTTCGCCAGACTGGGCGCGGACACCAACGCCTTGATCAAGGTTGAAACTGCCCTCTTTGACGATGCCGTCTTCGAGCGCCCAGGTTTCCGAGATCTGGCCCTGGAAATACAGGTCGGCAGCGTCGATGCCGGGCCCGGCCAACTCGCCCAGCACAGCCTGCAGGCTTTCCAGCCCGAGGCCGCCGGGGGCCAGGAGCTGTTCGCTGACGGTGGTTAACATCTGGCTCATAGTCACTCCGAGGTGTGCGCAGGCCGCAAGGCGTCCTGCGAGAAAAAGCGCCGATGGTTGAGCACCGGCATGCGCGCCCTGATGGACGCCTGTTCATCACTGTCGCGCGTGGCCAGCAATACCGCTTCACCGCGCGCCTGTTGCGCAACGATCCGCCCCCAGGGGTCGATGATCGCCGCTTGCCCGTGGGTTTCCCGCGGGCCCGGGTGCAGGCCGCCCTGAGCGGCTGCCAGTACATAGCACTGGGTCTCGATGGCCCGTGCGCGAATCAATATTTCCCAATGTGCCGCGCCCGTCACTGCGGTGAACGCAGCGGGGGCGGTGATCAACTCGGCCCCGGCAGCGCGCAGCGCGCTGTACAACTCGGGAAAACGCAGGTCATAGCACACCGAAAGGCCAACGCGACCAACCGGCGTATCCGCCACTACCACTTGGCTGCCGTGGGCGTAATCGTCCGATTCGCGGTAGCGGCCACGGTTGTCGGCCACATCCACGTCGAACAGGTGCAACTTGTCATAGCGCGCGGCAATTTCGCCGTGCTCGTCAATCAATAGTGAGCAGGCGTTGGCCTTGGCCTCGGGTTGACCGACCGGTGGCAACGGCAGCGTGCCCGCAACAATCCATAACCTGAGGTCGCGAGCGGTGCGTTTCAACCATGGCAGGATCGGCCCTCGGCCCAAGGCCTCGGCGCGGCCAATGGCTGCGGCATCACGCCGGCCCATTGCGGCGAAGTTTTCCGGCAGTACCGCCAGCCGTGCGCCGCCCGCGGCGGCCTGCTGCAGCAGCACTGTGGCGCGCTGCAGGTTGGCCGCCACGTCATCCTGGCTGACCATCTGGATCACTGCTGACTTCATCGCCACCTCTTATTTGTCGAACGGCTTCACAAAGGTGATCTTAGGCTCTTTGATCGGGCCGTCGACCCGATAGTGCACACTGGCGAAGCGCGACACGCGGTCGCCGATCAGCCGATCGACCAGAAACAACGCGCCACCCACAGCCGGCGCACCGACAATCAATGCCGCCAGCGGCAGGTTGTTGGTGACGGGCAACGTCACCAGCAGCTTGGCATCGATGCGGTCGCGCACGAAGTCCAGGGTACCGTCCAGCTCGAAGTTGCTCGAAGGCCCGGTGACACTGATCGGCTCGCGGGTCACATACACCCCTTCACTGGCCACCAGCAAACCTTTGACCCGGTCGTAGGCCAGGCCTTTGCTGAACAGGTCGGAGAAGTCCAGGCGCAGACGCCGGCCAATCGAGTTGAAGTTGAGCAGGCCGAACACGCGTAGCGCCTGGGCGCTGCCTTCAACTTCGACGAACTGGCCCGAGCGCAGGGCCGCATTCATGCTGCCAGAGAAGCGGTTGATGCTGACCCAGGCGGGCGAACCGGGCCAGCGCCCATCGACGTCCATGCGGAAATCACGGCTGGTGACAGTGGGCGCAAAGCCCCAGGCCTTGAGCACTTCGCCCAGGTCCTTGCCGTCCAGGCGGCCCTTGTACCAGCTGGAGGTACTGCCAGGCACGCCCTCCCAACCACCATTGCCGTCAAGGTGCAAGCCCTTGAAGTTCAGGTCGATGTCGTCCATGCCCAGGCCGCGTGGGGTCTGGCGCAGTTTCAGGCTGGCGCTGCCGTACAGATCGTCACCGCGGTACAGCTTGTCGATGGCAAGGTCCAGTGGCGGCATCTTGCGTGGGTCGAAGCTGGCCAGCGGGTCCGGGGCGTTTTCATCCTGCTCTTGCGCAGGGTCGGCAGGCGGCAGGCGCAAGGTTTGCAGGCGGATGGTCATCGGCGCAGCCTTGGCATCCGGGATGCGCGCACTGCCCGCTACCTCCTTGCTGTCCACCCGCAGGTCCCAGGCAGGGCCGCCGCGCGCCAGGCGCACTACCGCCTGGTTAAGGTCAACGCCATAAGCCTTCAGCTGGCCGATGCTCAGGTCAACGCTCTGCAACAGTTGCCGGGCGCTGCCACCGGGGTCGTTGCCGGCAAGGTGTGCAGCCTTCTGCTGCCAGGGGTCCAGGTCCAGGCTGTCGAGCCGGCCGCGCACCCGCAGGCCCTGCCCGCTCGGCGGGATCGCCTCGTCCGTACCCAGCATCAACTCGCCACGGCCTTGGCCAAGCTTGTCGGCAGGCGCTGCGTAGGCAAAGCGGGCAAGGTCGGCATAGGCGGCATCAATGCGCCGCTCGGCGCCTTGCAAGGTCATGCTGAAACGGCTGTCGCGGGTTTGTGCGGCGGTCTTGCCGAACGGCGCCGGCAGGTCGATGGCTACGCCCTTGAGCGATGAATTGACGGTCAGGCGGTTATCCCGCGCGCCAAGGCTCACCTGCAACTGATACGGCACCTCACCGCTGACCGGTAGCGCCTGTTGCACCTGCAGCCATTCGGTGAGTGTCTTGACCGGCATCTGGCCACTGGCACTGACGCGCGTCTGGAACTGGCCATTCTTGCCTTCAGCGACAATCTGCGCACTGAGCGGTTTGCCAAACGCCTGCAGGCTCAGGTCCTTGGCACTCAAGCCCTTCTCGATATCGAAGCTGAAATCACCGGTAAGGTCGGTCAGTTCCAGGCTTGGCGGCGCGATCTTGAGCGTTGCGCCTGCGGTGGCGAAGTCCACCAGCACTTTCGGGCGCGGGCCGCGAGCCAATGGAATATCCAGTTTGACCTTGCCTGCAAGCGGGCCTTCGCCCTCCCAGGCTGCAAACGTCTCGCCAGTGCCGATCGGCGCCTGTTGGAGGATTTTCAGCCCATCGACAAGGCTGCCGTCGAAACTGCCATCGAGATACAGGTGGCTTTCCTTGCCAGCCTCGACATGCGGAATATCGACGTTGACGTTGCTGACTTTGGTGTCGAGCAGCAAGCCGCGGCGAGCCTTGACACGTACTCCGGTGTCTTCGATGAACACGTCGCCCTCAACCTGGGTGACCTTCGGCCAACCAGGCTGGTAGTCGAGGGTGGCGTCATGCACCTTGAAGAACAGGCTGATGTCGCGGGCGTGGGCCGGGGCGCCATGGTTGAGCGAACCCTGGTACTGGAAATAGCCCTCATCGACGTTGCCCTTGACGATGGCACTGCGCAGCCATTCATCCAACGCCGGGCTCAGCACTTCAGGCAGGTACTTGGCGGTGTAACGGCCATCACCCTCGGTGAGGCCGACGCGCAGGTCCATGTAATCCTCATGGCCGGGCTCCAGGTGCAGGCGAATAAGGAAGTCGGCGGCAATCTTGCCTTCCTCGCCCAGCACCTTGATGTACGGCGCCACCAAGGTGAAGGTCTGCTTGTCGATAGCCCAGGTCAGGCGCGCATTGGCTTTTTGGTAATGCCACGGTTTGCCGAAGATCGGGTAGAGATGCAGCATGAAGGCATCGGTATCGAGGCGTAGCTCGCCGTGCCCGAGGTCGCCGCTGATGGCGCCGCTGACATTCCCGGCAGCGGGTGCACCGTGGTAGGCATCAAAACCGACCTTCTCCAGGTTTGCCGCGAACTGCACGCGCTGGTCGCCTTCGGCTTTGGGGTGCAGGTCGAGTTGCACGTTGCGCAGGTTGCCGGTGACCTTGAGCGCATTGACCACGGTCAACAGCTTGTCGGGCAGCGGCGCCAGGCCGTTGATCAGCGGAGTCAACGGCGTCAACTCCAGGCGGTCGGCCTGGATTTTCCAAGATTCTTCAGCCGGGCTGTCGCCCACCCGTTGCGCCAGTTGCAGGTGGGACTCCCAGCGGTCCTTGCCGATGCTGGCGGCCAGGGAGTCGACGGTGACATCGAAGCCATCACCGCTGCGTTTGAACCAGGCATTGAGGGCCAGATCATCCAAGGTCACGGCTTTGCGGTCAGCGTAGGCGCCCTTCAAGCGCGGGGCATTCAGGCGTACCACAGCGTGCTGCAACTGGCCCTTGCTCCAGTCGACCCAGAACTCGCCACCTGCGTGCAACGTGGCAGCTTGCCATTGACCCAGCAGGCGCGGCGGCAGCCAGCGCGCCCAGTCGCTTTGCGGCAAGCTCACATAGGCCTCGACCCGCCCATCACGCCAAGCCTTGGCGGTGGCGCGGGTGCGCAGGCTGATTGCCAGCGGCTGGCCGTCGGGCAAGGTGGCACGCACATCCAGGCTCTGGCGCGAGGCCCCAGCCTGCAAACCGAGGCTGACATAAGTGAGGGTCAGCGGGTCGCGCTGCCAGGGCTGCAGCGTAACCTGGCTGTCGAAGAGGTCCAGACGCCCCAACTGGCGCAGCCGCTTGAGCGCCTCACCGGGGTCGAGCGGGCTGTCGTCCTTGTGCGGCAGGCCTTCAAGGGCCCACTGGCCCTGCTCGTCTTCACGCAGGATCAACTGCAAGCCGCCAAACTGGATATGCGCCAGGCGCACTTCGCGTGCCTTGAGGCTGGCCCAGAGGTCTGGCACGGCTTTGACTTCGTCCAGACGCAGGGTGTCTGCGCCTTCGCCAAGCTCCAGGTCGCGAATGCTCAACACAGGGGCCAGGCCGCTCCAGCGGCCTTCGAGGGCGCCAATATGCACCGGCAACCCCAGGGCCTGCTGCGCCTTGAGCTCGACGTCTGCGCGATATTCGGCGACCAGCGGGATAAGTTGCCGGCCAAGGCTGACGTACAACGCCACCAACACCGCCAGCAAGGCGCAGGCTGCCAGGCCCCAGCGGGTCAAGGCACCCAGAACGCGGTTCAGACGTTCCATGGCCGAGGCCCTCCGAGTCGTCCCTTAACTATGGCCGGTGAATAGCGCTTTGCCAGCCCGTCCATGGGGCGACCGCTTTTGAGCAAAGTCAGAGCAGCACCACATCGTATTGTTCTTGCGAGTACATGGATTCGACCTGAAAACGGATAGTTCGGCCAATAAAGGCTTCAAGTTCGGCGACGTTGCCCGATTCTTCATCGAGCAGGCGGTCCACCACCTTCTGATTGGCCAGCACACGATAGCCCTCGGCCTGATAGGCCCGGGCCTCGCGGAGGATTTCGCGGAAGATTTCGTAACAGATGGTCTCGGGGGTTTTCAGCTTGCCGCGGCCCTGGCAACCGGCACAGGGTTCACACAGCACCTGTTCCAGGCTTTCGCGGGTGCGCTTGCGGGTCATCTGCACCAGGCCAAGCTCGGTGATGCCAATGATGTTGGTCTTGGCATGGTCCCGTTCGAGCTGTTTTTCCAGGGTGCGCAACACCTGGCGCTGGTGCTCTTCGTCTTCCATGTCGATGAAATCGATGATGATGATGCCGCCAATGTTGCGCAGGCGCAGCTGGCGAGCGATGGCGGTGGCGGCCTCGAGGTTGGTCTTGAAGATGGTTTCTTCAAGGTTGCGATGGCCGACAAACGCGCCGGTATTGACGTCAATGGTGGTCATCGCCTCGGCGGGGTCCACTACCAGGTAACCACCCGACTTCAGCGGAACCTTGCGCTCAAGCGCGCGTTGAATCTCGTCTTCGACGCCATACAAGTCGAAAATAGGCCGCTCGCCGGGGTAATGCTCCAGGCGATCGGCGATTTCCGGCATCAGCTCGGCGACAAATTGCGTGGTTTTCTGGAAGGTTTCCCGGGAGTCGATGCGGATCTTCTCGATCTTGGCGTTGACCAGGTCGCGCAGGGTACGCAAGGCAAGGCCCAGGTCTTCGTAGATGACCGTGGGGGCACCGCACACCTGGATCTGTGAGCCGATCTGCTCCCACAGCCTGCGCAGGTAACGGATGTCCTGAAGGATGTCCTCGGCGCGTGCGCCTTCGGCAGCCGTGCGCAGAATGAAGCCGCCGGCGTCTTTCATCTCTTCGCGGGCCATGCAATCGGCGACCACTTGCTTGAGGCGGTCGCGCTCGGCTTCTTCTTCGATTTTCAGCGAAATGCCGACATGGCTGCTGCGCGGCATGTACACCAGGTAACGCGACGGAATCGACAGCTGGGTGGTCAGACGCGCGCCCTTGGTGCCGATAGGGTCCTTGGTGACCTGCACTACCAGGGCTTGGCCTTCGTGTACCAGAGCACTGATGCTCTCGACCGCCGAACCTTCGCGCTGGGAAATTTCAGAGGCATGGATGAACGCCGCACGTTCAAGGCCGATGTCGATGAATGCCGCCTGCATGCCCGGCAGCACACGCACCACCTTGCCCTTGTAGATGTTGCCGACGATGCCGCGGCGCTGGGTGCGCTCGACGTGCACTTCCTGCAGAACACCGTTCTCCACCACCGCCACGCGTGACTCCATCGGGGTGATGTTGATCAGGATCTCTTCACTCATGGCAGGCTCTCGTCAAAGGTCTCAGGTAATGATGGATCGCCGCACGGTGGCTGGCTAGCGCGCAAATGAATCCTCATGCGACTGCCAGCAGGGGATGGCGAACTGCTCAAGCAGCTCGGCCGTCTCGCTGAGGGGCAGGCCGACCACGGCCGAATAGCTGCCCTGAAGATGGCTGACAAACACTGCGCCCAAGCCCTGGATGGCATAGCCACCGGCCTTGTCCACAGGCTCGCCACTGGCCCAGTAGCGCCAGGCTTCATCGAAAGAAATGGCGCGAAAGCGCACGGTGCTGGTGACACACAGGCTCAGGCTGCGCTGGCCATCGGTCAATGCCACCGCCGTGAGCACCTGGTGCTCGCGGCCGGACAGGTCACCGAGCATGGCCAGGGCCTGCTCGCGGTCAGCGGGTTTGCCCAGGATCGTGCCGTCGAGCACCACGGTGGTGTCCGCACCGAGCACCACACCCGCGCCCTCGATGCCGCCGAAACCAGCCACAGCCTTGGCCCGGGCCAGGCGTTCGACATAGGCACCTGGCCCTTCGCCGGGCAGCGGTGTTTCGTCAATGGCGGCGCTGACGACCGTAAACGGCACGCCAATCTGCGCCAGCAATTCGCGCCGGCGCGGTGAGCCCGAGGCCAGGTACAACTGTGTCATGTGGACATCTCCCTGTCAGTGGTGGCGGGCCGTCAGTGAATGTGCAGGCGTACGCGCAGGCCACGCAGGGCGAAGCTCACCCACGGCCAGAGCAACGCACTGATCACCGCCGACCACACCAACGCCAGCGTTGGCAGGCGGTTGCCGGTCAGGGCGCTGAGCCACAGCTGGATCAGTTGGGCGATGCCGAAGACCACGAGGATGACCAGGCTTTGCTGCCATATCGGGAACATGCGCAGGCGCTGTTGCAACGACAGCACCAGGAAGGTGATCAGGGTCAGGATCAGGGCGTTCTGGCCCAGCAGGGTGCCGTACAGCACGTCCTCGGCGAGCCCCAGAATAAATGCGGTGGTCATGCCGACCTTGCCCGGCACGGTCAGCGTCCAGAACGCCAGCAGCAGGGCCAGCCACATCGGCCGGAACACTTCCATGAACTGCGGCATGGGCGAGACGCTCAGCAACAGGCCAATGGCGAAGGTCAGCCAGATGACCCAGCCGTTTCTGCTACGGGTGCTGGCCATTATTGTCTCCGGGGTTGGGCAGGCGTGGCAGCCGGTTGCGCTGGCGCCGCCGCTGGGGCGGCCTGGGGCGCAGGGGCAGCAGGTGCCGCCTGGCTGGCAGGGGCCTGGCCGTGGGTGGCGCCCTGGCGATCGGCTTCTTCCTGGGCCATGGCCGCTTCGGTGGCACGTTCTTCCGGGGTGCGCCGATCACTGAACACCAGGAGCATGTAGCGGCTGCGGTTCAGTGCGGCGGTGGGGATGGCACGCACAATGGCGAACGGCTGGCCGGAATCGTGGATCACTTCGTTGACCGTGGCCACCGGGTAGCCGGCCGGGAACCGCTGGCCCATGCCGGAGCTGACCAGCAGGTCGCCTTCCTTGATGTCGGCGGTATCGGCAACGTGGCGCAGTTCCAGGCGCTCGGGGTTGCCGGTGCCGCTGGCGATGGCACGCAGGCCGTTGCGGTTGACCTGTACCGGAATGCTATGGGTGGTATCGGTGAGCAGCAGCACCCGCGAGGTATATGGCATCAACTCGACCACCTGGCCCATCAGGCCGCGGGCATCGAGTACCGGCTGGCCGAGGAACACGCCGTCGCGCTCGCCCTTGTTGATCAGGATGCGGTGGGTAAACGGATTAGGGTCGACACCGATCAGCTCGGCGACTTCGACCTTCTCGTTGACCAACGCAGAAGAGTTGAGCAACTCGCGCAGGCGCACGTTCTGCTCGGTCAGGGCCGCCAGTTTTTGCAGGCGCCCCTGCAACAGCAGGGCTTCGGTCTTGAGTTTTTCGTTCTCGGCGATCAGCTCGGTGCGGCTGCCGAACTGGCCGGCCACACCCTGCCACATGCGCTGGGGCAGGTCGGTGATCCAGTAGGACTCCATCAGCACCAGGCCCATCTGGCTGCGCACAGGCTTGAGCAGGTCAAAACGCGAGTCGACCACCATCAGCGCGACCGACATCACTACCAGTACGAGCAGGCGCACGCCCAGCGAAGGGCCTTTGGAGAAAAGCGGTTTAATGGGCCGTTCCTCGTGGACGACGACTCAGGAAGTCATAGGGCATGGGGCAACGCACCGGCCTGCTTGCAGATTGACGGAAACGGCGCCGCGAAGACGCCTGATAAGCGCATACAGGTAGCACTGTGCGTGCTACCTGTAAACCGGGGCGCTGTGCTGCAACCGCGATCACTCGCTGGAGAGCAGGTCCATGGCGTGCTTGTCCATCATCTCAAGCGCACGGCCACCGCCGCGAGCGACGCAGGTCAGCGGGTCTTCGGCGACGATCACCGGGAGGCCGGTTTCCTGGGCAAGCAGCTTGTCGAGGTCACGCAGCAGCGCACCACCACCGGTCAGCACCAGGCCACGCTCGGCGATGTCCGAGGCCAGCTCCGGCGGCGACTGCTCCAGTGCACTCTTGACCGCCTGGACGATGGTCGCCAGCGATTCCTGCAGCGCTTCGAGCACTTCGTTGGAGTTCAAGGTGAAGGCACGCGGTACGCCTTCGGCCAGGTTACGGCCGCGTACGTCGACTTCGCGCACTTCGCCGCCTGGGTAGGCAGTACCGATTTCCTGCTTGATGCGCTCGGCAGTGGATTCGCCGATCAGGCTGCCGTAGTTGCGGCGCACGTAGGTGACGATGGCTTCATCGAAGCGGTCGCCGCCAACCCGTACGGATTCTGCGTAGACCACGCCGTTCAGCGAGATCAGCGCGATTTCGGTGGTACCACCGCCGATATCGACAACCATCGAACCGCGGGCTTCTTCGACCGGCAGGCCGGCACCGATGGCGGCGGCCATGGGTTCTTCGATCAGGAACACTTCGCGAGCACCGGCACCGAGGGCCGATTCACGGATTGCACGGCGCTCGACCTGGGTCGATTTGCACGGCACGCAGATCAGCACACGCGGGCTGGGCTGCAGGAAGCTGTTTTCGTGAACCTTGTTGATGAAGTACTGCAACATTTTTTCACAAACGCTGAAGTCGGCGATGACGCCGTCTTTCATCGGACGAATGGCAGCAATGTTGCCAGGCGTACGGCCCAGCATGCGCTTGGCTTCGGTACCGACAGCGACAACGCTTTTCTGGTTGCCGTGGGTACGGATGGCAACAACCGAGGGCTCATTCAGAACGATACCGCGCTCACGCACGTAAATAAGGGTGTTGGCAGTACCCAGGTCGATGGAGAGATCGCTGGAAAACATGCCACGCAGTTTCTTGAACATGGGAAAGTGACCCTGGGGAAAGCGTGGGTAAAAAAGTGCGGCAAACTCTAACAATGGCAGGGATTTTGGGCAAGGAGCCAATATGTTAAATTGGCTGTTTTTCCGAGCATGCCTGCCGGTGATCGCGGCTCTTCGACCGTAAAAAGCCCGGCATGTTCCTCAATTGCGCAGCCATTGCGCTTTTTCGTTTCTCCTGGAGATCCCCATGGCGCTTCAACGCTCCGACGTGGAAAAGATCGCCCATCTGGCCCGATTGGGCCTGAATGACAGCGAGCTGCCACGCATTACCGACGCCTTGAACAGTATTCTCGGGCTGGTCGACCAGATGCAGGCCGTCGACACAACTGGCATCGAACCGCTCGCGCACCCGCTGGAAACCACCCAGCGCCTGCGCCCCGACCAGGTCACCGAAAGCAACCAGCGCGATCGCTACCAAGCCATCGCCCCGATGACCGAAAACGGTCTGTACCTGGTTCCGAAAGTCATCGATTAAGGGAAAGCGCCTGCCATGCATCAACTGTCTCTCGCCGAGATCGCCCGCGGCCTCGCCGACAAGTCGTTCTCTTCGCAAGAACTGACCGGCGCGCTGCTGTCGCGTATCAAGCAGCTCGACCCGCAGCTCAACAGCTTCATCACCGTGACCGAACAGCAAGCCCTGGACCAGGCCCGTGCCGCCGACGCGCGCCGCGCAGCTGGCGAAAGCGGCGCGCTGCTGGGTGCCCCGATCGCCCACAAGGACCTGTTCTGCACCAACGGCGTACGCACCAGCTGCGGCTCGAAGATGCTCGACACCTTTACCGCCCCGTATGACGCCACCGTGGTCGCCAAGCTGGCCGAAGCCGGCATGGTCACCCTGGGCAAGACCAACATGGACGAGTTCGCCATGGGCTCGGCCAACGAGTCCAGCCACTACGGCGCGGTGAAGAACCCGTGGAACCTCGAACACGTGCCCGGCGGCTCCTCCGGTGGCTCGGCTGCAGCCGTGGCTGCGCGCCTGCTGCCGGTCGCCACCGGTACCGATACCGGCGGCTCGATCCGCCAGCCCGCGGCGCTGACCAACCTCACCGGGCTCAAGCCGACCTACGGCCGTGTCTCGCGCTGGGGCATGATTGCCTACGCCTCCAGCCTCGACCAGGGCGGCCCGATGGCCCGCACCGCCGAAGACTGCGCGCTGCTGCTGCAAGGCATGGCCGGTTTCGATGCCAAGGACTCCACCTGTGTGGATGAGCCGGTGCCGGACTACAGCGCAAGCCTCGGCGCCTCGCTGCAAGGCCTGCGCATCGGCCTGCCGAAGGAATACTTCGGCGCCGGCCTCGACCCACGCATCGCCGACCTGGTGCATGCCAGCGTCAAGGAGCTGGAAAAGCTCGGTGCCGAGGTCAAGGAAATCAGCCTGCCGAACATGCAGCACGCCATCCCGGCCTACTACGTGATCGCCCCTGCCGAAGCCTCCTCGAACCTGTCGCGCTTCGATGGCGTGCGTTTCGGCCACCGCTGCGCCGACCCCAAGGACCTCACCGACCTGTACGAGCGTTCGCGCGGCGAAGGTTTCGGGGTTGAAGTGCAGCGCCGCATCATGGTCGGCGCCTACGCGCTGTCGGCCGGCTACTACGATGCGTACTACCTGCAAGCGCAGAAAATCCGCCGCCTGATCAAGAACGACTTCATGGCCGCGTTCCACGACGTCGACGTGATTCTCGGCCCGACCACGCCAAACCCGGCCTGGAAGCTCGGCTCGAAAGTCAGCGACCCGGTTGCCGCGTACCTCGAAGACGTCTACACCATCACCGCCAACCTGGCCGGCCTGCCGGGCCTGTCGATGCCAGCCGGTTTCGTCGATGGCCTGCCGGTGGGCGTGCAATTGCTGGCCCCGTATTTCCAGGAAGGCCGCCTGCTCAACGTCGCGCACCAGTACCAGCAAGTCACCGACTGGCACACCCGCGCCCCCAACGGCTTCTGAGGAATTCACACATGCAATGGGAAGTTGTGATCGGGCTGGAAATTCATACCCAGCTCGCCACCCAGTCGAAGATTTTCTCCGGCAGCGCCACCACCTTCGGCTCCGAGCCGAACACCCAGGCCAGCCTGGTCGACCTGGGCATGCCCGGCGTGCTGCCGGTGCTCAACCAGGAAGCTGTGCGCATGGCGTGCATGTTCGGCCTGGCCATCGATGCCGAAATCGGCCCGCGCAACGTGTTCGCGCGCAAGAACTACTTCTACCCCGACCTGCCCAAGGGCTACCAGATCAGCCAGATGGACCTGCCGATCGTCGGCAAGGGCCACTTGGATATCGCCCTTGAAGACGGCACCATCAAGCGCGTCGGCGTCACCCGTGCCCACCTTGAAGAAGACGCCGGCAAAAGCCTGCACGAAGACTTCAATGGCGCCACCGGCATCGACCTCAACCGCGCCGGCACGCCACTGCTGGAAATCGTCTCCGAGCCGGACATGCGCAGCGCCAAGGAGGCCGTGGCCTACGTCAAGGCGATCCACGCCCTGGTGCGCTACCTGGGCATCTGCGACGGCAACATGGCCGAGGGCTCGCTGCGCTGCGACTGCAACGTGTCGATTCGCCCCAAAGGCCAGGTGGAGTTCGGCACTCGCTGCGAGATCAAGAACGTCAACTCGTTCCGCTTCATCGAGCGCGCCATCAACAGCGAGATCCAGCGCCAGATCGACCTGATCGAAGACGGCGGCAAAGTCGTGCAGGAAACCCGCCTGTACGACCCGAACAAGGACGAAACCCGCTCCATGCGCAGCAAGGAGGAAGCCAACGACTACCGTTACTTCCCCGACCCAGATCTGCTGCCGGTGGTCATCGAACCTGCGTTCCTGGAAAGCGTGCGCGCCTCGCTGCCAGAACTGCCGACGCAAAAAGTCGAGCGCTTCCAGAGCCAGTACGCACTGTCGGCGTATGACGCCAACGTGTTGGCATCGAGCCGCGAACAGGCCGAATACTTCGAGAAAGTGGTCAGCATTGGTGGCGACGCCAAACTGGCTGCCAACTGGGTCATGGTCGAGCTGGGCAGCCTGCTGAACAAGCTGGGCCTGGAAATCGACCAGTCGCCGGTCAGCGCCGAACAGCTCGGCGGCATGCTGCTGCGCATCAGCGACAACACCATCAGCGGCAAGATCGCCAAGGTGGTGTTCGAGAAAATGGCTGCCGGCGAAGGCTCTGCCGACCAGATCATCGAAGCCGAAGGCCTCAAGCAGGTGACTGACAGCGGCGCCATCGAGAAGGTGCTGGACGAAGTACTCGCCGCCAACGCCGAGCAGGTCGAGCAATACCGCGCCGCCGACGAGGCCAAGCGCGGCAAGATGTTCGGCTTCTTCGTCGGCCAGGCCATGAAAGCCTCCAAAGGCAAGGCCAACCCCGGGCAGGTGAACCAACTGCTCAAGGCCAAGCTCGAAGGGTGACCCCTGTCGCGGGGCTGCCTTGCAGCCCATCGCGGGCTAGCCAGCTGCCACAGGTTCTGGGTCAGCCCCAACTATCGAGGCTGGGCCAGTTCACTGTGAGCTGGCCCCACCCTGCGATGGGCTGCGAGGCAGCCCCAACTGCCTCAACGGAGCATCCCAATTGCTGAAACGGTCCCTCACCACCCTCGCCCTGTTCTCGCTACTGGCCGGCTGCGCCAGCCATGATATCGACCCGCGCGGCTATGATCAGGCCGGCACTGCTTCGTATTATGGCGCCCGCCATCACGGCAAGCGTACCGCCAGCGGCGAACCTTTCGACCAGCACGCCCTGACCGCTGCACACCGCAGCCTGCCTTTCGGCACACGCGTCCTGGTCACCAACCTGAGCAATCAGCGCAGCGTCATCGTGCGCATCAACGACCGCGGCCCGCACGCGCGCGGCCGGCTTATCGACCTGTCCCGAGCTGCCGCCGAAAAAATCGGCATGCTGCGTAGCGGAACCGCGCGCGTGCGGGTACAAGGTTTGAGCGACTGACCCCACTGGAGCCCTCGCCATTTTCGACCTGGCCACCCTCCCCACCTTCAGCCTTCTGCAACTGGCCAGCGGCCTGCTGCTGCTGATCATCGGTGCCGAACTGCTGGTACGTGTCGCCCTGCGCCTGGCTTCGCGCCTCCACGTGCGGCCATTGATCATCGGCTTGAGCCTGGTGGCATTCGGCAGCACCGCACCACAACTCACCGTCAGCCTGCAGGCCGCCTATCAAGGCGCCCCCGATGTGGCCGTCGGCAGCGTGATCGGCAGCAACATCTTCAATGTGCTGGTAATTCTGGGCCTGGCCGCACTGATCATTCCACTACGGGTATCACGGCAACTGGTGCGCCTGGATATTCCGCTGATGATCGCCGCCAGTGGGCTGGTTTACCTGCTGGCCAGCAATGGCCTGCTGGGGCGCTTCGAGGGCGTGGTATTGCTGCTGGGCCTGCTCGGTTACCTGTTGATGCTCTGGCACCAGTCCCGCCACTACGCACGTACCTATCCGGCCCCCAGCGTTCAGTCGGCGGGCGGGCGCTTCTGGACCGGCGTGGCATTACAGACACTGCTGGGCTTCGGCTTGCTCAGCGTAGCCGGGCACCTGCTGCTGGAAGCCTCTGTGGAAGTGGCGACTGACCTTGGGCTGTCCGAGCGGATCATCGGGCTAACCGTGGTGGCAGTCTGCACCTCGCTGCCAGAGCTGGCTGCCGCGCTGATCGCCGCCTTGCGCGGGGAGCGCGAAATCGCCGTGGGCACGGTGATCGGCAGTAACCTGTTCAACCTGCTGGCGGTGCTTGGGCTGACCGCCGTGGTGGCCCCGGAACCGCTGTCGATCTCACCGAATGCGCTGGCTTTCGACCTACCGGTGATGCTGGGCGTGGCGGCGCTATGCCTGCCGGTGTTCTACTCCGGCTACCGCATCACCCGCGCCGAAGGGGTGGTGTTCCTGTGCCTGTACCTGGCCTACGGCCTGCATGTAGTCACGTTCACCACCGGCCTGCCACTGGCCGGGCGGCTTGAGCGGCTGATGCTGTTTTATGTGCTGCCGGTGCTGGGTTTTGCCCTGCTGTACACCACCCTACGGGCGTGGCGTCGGCAGCACTGAGTGCAGGCCAGAACCCTGTTTCTTACACAATCGCCGGGCCCGCTGCGCGAGCCTTTCGCGACACAAGGCCGCTCCTACAATGACCGCGTCGGGCCCAAGTCCACAAGCCCATGCATTCCGGTGTAGGAGCGGCCTTGTGTCGCGAAAGGCTCGCGCAGCGGGCCCAGCGATCTTGGACAAGGCGCAAACCCGGGCGACACAGGGCCGCCCTTGCACTGTTCAGGCCTGGCGCTTCTTCTTCAGCTTGAACGCCACCCACAGCACGGTAATCCAGGCCGGGATCAGCATCACCGAGATGCGGATCGGCGGCGTCAGGTACATCACCACCAGAATCAGCACGATGAACGCCAGGCACAGGTAGTTGCTCACCGGGTGGCCCCAGCTGCGGTAAAACGGCGTGATGCCTGCCGCAAGCTTGGCCTTGCGGAACTTCAGGTGGGTAATGCTGATGCTCGCCCAGTTGATCACCAGCGCCGACACTGCCAGCGCCATCAGCAGGCCAAAGGCTTCGCCCGGCATCAGGTAGTTGATGACCACGCACAGCCCGGTGGCGAACGCCGACACGCCCAAGGCATTCAATGGCACACCCCGACGGCTGACCTTGAGCAACTGACGCGGTGCATCACCCTGCGAAGCCAGACCAAACAGCATGCGGCTGTTGGCGTACACGCAGCTGTTGTAGACCGACAGCGCGGCAGTCAGCACCACTACGTTGAGGATGGTCGCCACCAGGTCGCTGTCCAGCTCATGGAAGATCATCACGAACGGGCTGCCGCCCTGCACCACTTTCTGCCAGGGGTACAGCGACAACAGCACGGCAAGGGCGCCGATGTAGAAGATCAGGATGCGGTAGACCACCTGATTGGTCGCCTTGGGGATACTTTCACGCGGGTTGGCAGCCTCGGCCGCCGTGATACCCACCAACTCCAGGCCACCGAAACTGAACATGATCACCGCCAGCGCCATCACCAGCCCGGTCACGCCATTGGGGAAGAAGCCGCCGTATTGCCACAGGTTGGCGACACTGGCGTCGGGGCCGCCGTGGCCACTGCTGAGCAGCCAGGCACCAAAGCCGATCATGCTGACGATGGCTACGACCTTGATCAGCGCAAACCAGAATTCCAGCTCGCCATAGACCTTCACCTGGGTGAGGTTGATGGCGTTGATCACCACAAAGAAGATCGCAGCCGTGGCCCAGGTGGGGAAGTCTGGCCACCAGTACTTGACGTAGATACCCACGGCGGTGAGTTCGGCCATGCCAACCAGCACGTACACCACCCAGTAGTTCCAGCCTGAGACGAAGCCTGCAAACTCGCTCCAGTACTGGTGGGCAAAGTGGCTGAAGCTGCCGGCAACCGGCTCTTCAACGACCATTTCACCCAGCTGGCGCATGATCAGGAAGGCCATCAGGCCGGCAACTGCATAGCCCAGCAATACCGAGGGGCCGGCGAGCTGGATGGTCTGGGCGATGCCCAGAAACAGCCCGGTGCCGATGGCGCCGCCCAGCGCGATCAGCTGGATATGGCGATTCTTCAGCCCGCGCTGCAACCGCTCGGGCGTGCTCTGGTCTTGCATGAAGTGTCCTTTAGGTGTGGCAGTGTCATTGGTTTTATGTGCAGCAAGGGTCTAGATCCAACCGCCCCACTGCAAGACGAAAATGCCGATATTGGTGGTGATCGCCGCCATCAGCGTGGTGATCACGATGATCGATGCCGCCAACTCGTGGTTGCCATTGGCCGCCCGCGCCATCACGTAACTGGCCGCCGCCGTGGGGCTGCCGATGTACAGGAACAGGATGCCAAGCTCGGCGCCACGAAAACCGCAAAGCCAGGCGCCAAGGGTACCCAGGATCGGCAGCCAGACCATCTTCACCAGGCTGACATCCATCGCCAGCCTGCCGCTATCGCGCAGCGCTGACAGCGACAGGGTTCCGCCGATGCAGATCAGTGCCAGCGGCAAGGTCATCTGTGCCAGGTAATCACCGGAGGTCAGCAGCCAGTTCGGCAGCGGCACCTGGCCGTAGGCCATGGGAGTAGCCGCCAGCACGCTGAGGATCAACGGGTTGCTGAAAATGCTCTTGCAGATGCTCCACGGGTCGGACTTGAGGTCGGGGCTGTACACCGCCAGCACCACCGCCGACAGCGAGTTGTACAACAGGATCACCAGCCCGGCCAGCACTGCGCCGAGAGAAATACCATAGTCGCCGTACAGGCTGGCGGCCAGGGCAAGGCCGATTACGCCGTTGTTGCCGCGAAATGCGCCTTGGGTATAAATGCCGCGATCTGCCAGCGGGCTGCGCCAGATTGCCAGGCCCCAGGCGATGGCAAAACCTGCCAGGGTGGAGGCGACGAAATACAGGATAACCCCAGGTTTTACCGCAGCGGCAAGGTCGGCGTGATAGATGCCCAGAAAGAGCAGCGCCGGCATGCACACGTTGAACACCAGCGATGAGGCGACCTTGCTGAAATTGTCGTCGATCACGCCGATGCGCTTGAGCAGTATGCCCATGAACAGCATGGCAAAAACCGGGGCCGTGATGTTCAGCGTCTGGATAAGAAGGGCGAGCATGCGCAAGCGATCCTGAAGGGAGTGGCCGTTAGGCGGCTAATGATACGCCAACACGCCGGGAAATGCGGGGATCGAGGGGAATGCTGTGCGCTGAAGATGGCTGGGGCCGCGTTGCGGCCCTTTCGCGGCGCAAGGCCGCTCCTACAGAAGTCATCAGCCGGGGTAGGAGCGGGCTTGCCCCGCGATGGGGCCAACCCAGGCTTCAGCGCCGGACCGGGCGCTTCTGCAGTTTGCGCTGCAGGGTGCGCCGGTGCATGCCCAGCGCCCGCGCGGTGGCCGAGATGTTGCCCTCGTGCTCGCCGAGTACGCGCTGGATATGCTCCCACTGCAGGCGGTCAACCGACATCGGGTTCTCCGGCACCAGCGAGTCCAGGTCGGTGTGTTCCGACAGCAGAGCGGCCAGCACGTCATCCGCGTCGGCCGGCTTGCACAGGTAATTGCAGGCGCCACGCTTGACCGCCTCGACCGCCGTGGCAATGCTCGAGTAACCGGTCAGGATCACCACGCGCATTTCCGGGTCCAGCTCAAGCAACTTGGGCAGCAACACCAAGCCCGAGTCGCCTTCCATCTTCAGGTCCAGCGTGGCGTAGTCCGGCAGGTCCTGCTCGGCCAGTTTCAGGCCCTCTTCGGCAGAACCTGCGGTGCTCACCCGAAAGCCGCGGCGGCTCATCGCGCGCGCCATTACCCGGGTGAACGTAGCGTCATCGTCCACCAGCAGCAGGTGCGGCAGTTCTTCGCCTTCGACCTGGTTTTCTTCGCTCATCTTCAATCTCCTCGCTTGCCATGGGGCAGGCGCAATTCGGTCAGGGTGCCACCCTGCTCATGACTATAGAGTTTCACCGAACCGCCTGCGCGGGTCACACTGGCCTTGCTCAAGAACAGGCCCAGGCCGAAGCCTTTGCCCTTGGTGGTAATGAAAGGCTTGCCAATGGCTTCGGCAATCGCCGCAGGCACACCGGGGCCGTGGTCGCGGATGCTGATGACGATGTCCTGAGGGTCCCAGTCCAGGCGCACCTCCAGGTCGTCCGGGCAGGCATCGGCGGCGTTGTTCAGCAGGTTCAGCAAGGCCTGGGTAAGGTCCGGTGGCGGAGTCAGCCGCGGCACATCGCCGTCACGCAGGCGCTGGAAACGGTAGCTGGCCTCCGGGCGCATCAGGTGCCAGCGGTTGAGGGCCTCGTCGAGCCAGGCGGTGACCTCCTGCTCGACGATCGCCAGCCGGCGGTTGGCCTCGGCGGCGCGCACCAGTTGCTGCAGGGTCTCTTTGCACAGCTTGACCTGGTCCTGGAGGATCTGCAGGTCCTCCTGCAACAGCGGGTCGGTGTGGTCCTGGCGCATTTCGTTGATCAGCACGCTCATGGTCGCCAGCGGCGTGCCCAGCTCATGGGCGGCACCGGCGGCCTGGGTGGCGACGGCCAGCAGCTGTTCATCGCGCAGGCTTTCTTCGCGGCGCTCGGCACGCAAGTGCTCCTGGCGGCGCAGCTCTTCGGCCATGCGCGCGGCAAAGAAGGTGATCACCCCCGCAGCCAAGGCAATACTCAGCCACATGCCATAGACCTGCATGGTGTCGCGCGCCAGCGGCAGGGTTTCGAGCGGGTAGAACTGCACCAGCAACAAGCTGTAGGCCACCAACGCAATGCCCGACAGCACCAGCGAGTAGATCCACGGCAAGGTGACGGCGGCGATGGCCAGCGGCACCAGGTAATAAGAGACGAACGGATTGGTCGAGCCGCCCGAGTAATACAGCAGCGCGCTGTGGATCAGCAGGTCACAGGCCAGTTGCAGGGCGTATTCCAGTTCGGTAACCGGCAGCGACAGGCGCAGGCGCAGCGCGGTGAACGCGCACAGCAGCGATGACAGGGCCAGGGTGACTGCCAGGGAGAACCACGGCAGTGGCAACAGCTCGGTCCAGTAGGCGACCCCCACCGAGCCTGCCTGGGCAGCCAGGACGAGAACGCGGATAACGGTCAGGCGCCAGAGGTTCTGGCGTGTCGCGGATAGCGGATGTACGGCGGCGAGCATGAGCTCTCCCGATGAGTGCTCCAGGAAAATCGGCTGGAGTATACCGAAGGCAGGGGCCTCACTGCAGCGATGCGGCAAAGCGCCACAGTTTGTCACACATTCATGATGGCACTTTTGAACCCACTACACTGTCCTCGGTCTGAACGGCCATGCGTAGCACGAGCATCGTCGCCACGCCCCTACCTGCCAAGGAGCAACACATGCACATTTCCCGTCGCGGCAAAGCCCTCGCCCTGTCCTGCGGCATGCTCGCCAGCCTGCCCGCGCTGGCAGCCGATGAGCCGCGTTACAACCAGGTCTCGCTGCGTGCAGAGGTCAGCAAGGAAGTCGCCCGTGACCTGATGGTGGTGACCCTGTACAGCGAAGCGCAGAACACCGACCCGGGCAAACTGGCCAAGCAGATCACCGAAACCATGAACAAGGCGGTGCAACAGGCCCGTGATGCCAAAGAGGTGAAGATCAGCCAGGGTAGCCGCAACAGCTACCCGATCTACGACACCAAGGGGCAGAAGATCACCGGCTGGCGCGAGCGCGCCGAGCTGCGCCTTGAAAGTGCCGACTTCCCGGCCCTGTCCAAGCTCACCGGCGAGCTGCTGCAGGACCTGAAAATGGGCGGCATGGACTTCTCGATTGCGCCAGGCACGCGCAAGACCAGCGAAGACCAACTGCTCAAGGATGCCGTGGCAGCCTTCAAGGCCCGCGCGCAGCTTGCCACCGAAGCGCTGGGCGGCAGTGGCTACAAGGTAGTCAGCCTGAACCTCAACAGCAGCGGCTACCCACGTCCTTACATGCGCAGCGCGCCCATGGCGATGATGGCCAAGTCTGCCGACGAAGCGGCGCCAGCGCCGGATATCGAGGCGGGCACCAGCGAAGTGAGCATGAGTGCTGATGGCCTGATCGAAGTGCAAGTGCCCTGAGCCAAACCTGGCGGGCGCGCCCGCTTGCACTGTGAATTCAAGGCCGCGGGCACCTGCCCCGGCCTTATCACAGGCTAGCGCCAGCTCCCACAGAAACCGCGCCGAGCACCGACATTGAAGTCCGACTCAGATCCCTGTGGGAGATTCTATGGTTTTGTACAAGTCTGTTCTCGCCAGACACATCTCCTTGTGGCGAGCGGGCTTGTCCCGCGTTGGGCTGCGCAGCAGCCCCCTGAAAACCCAAGGGTAAACCTCAGGGCTGCTGCGCAGCCCAACGCGGGACAAGCCCGCTCGCCACAACTGCCATCATTTCCCATAGGATGGGGTCCAACCAGCAATGTTGCGGTTGAGCACGGTCTCTGTGGGAGCTGGCGCTAGCCTGCGATATGGCCGGAACAGGTTTGACCAAGCCCCCAACACTCCAATCGCCTACCCAGATTTCAGACCCTTCCTACGCCCTTTTAAGGCGCATCCCCTTGTAATCCCCGCTCCGAAAACCCTCGAAAAACTAGCGCAAATTCGACGCGCAAACGATCAACTCGATCAAAAATTACATGAATGCGACATCTGAGTACGCACGTTCCACATTTGCACCTCCACCCCGCCGCTGACGGTTGCAATGGGAACAGGGCCTGCATAAGTATCCGCAGGTCGGCTCACGAGGCCACCTCACTTCAAAAATGACAAAAAATGAGGCCATCATGCTCAAACACGCAGTCATTCCGTTCCTGTTAGGTGCAGGCTTGCTAGCCGGCGCACCGTCCGCGCTCGCTGCCAGTAACCTGGTGTTCTGCTCCGAAGGCAGCCCGGCAGGCTTCGACCCCGGCCAGTACACCACCGGCACCGACTTCGACGCCTCGGCCGAAACCATGTTCAACCGCCTGACCCAGTTCGAACGCGGCGGCACCCAGGTGGTGCCGGGCCTGGCCACCCAGTGGGAAGTCGCCGACGACGGCAAGACCTACACCTTCCACCTGCGCGAAGGGGTCAAGTTCCACACCACCGCCTATTTCAAGCCCACCCGCACCTTCAACGCCGACGACGTGCTGTTCACCTTCAACCGCATGCTCGACAAGAACCACCCGTTCCGTAAGGCGTACCCCACCGAATTCCCCTACTTCACCGACATGGGCATGGACAAGAACATCGCCCGCATCGAGAAGGTCGACGAGCACACCGTGCGCTTCACCCTCAACCAGGTGGACGCCGCGTTCATCCAGAACATCGCCATGGCCTTCGCCTCGATCCTCTCGACCGAATACGCCGAGCATCTGATGGCCAGCGGCAAGCCCAGCCATATCAACCAGCAGCCCATCGGCACTGGCCCGTTCGTGTTCCAGCGGTACCAGAAGGACACCCAGATTCGCTACAAAGGCAACCCGGCGTATTGGGCGCCAGAGCGGGTCAAGGTCGACAACCTGGTGTTCGCCATCAATGTCGACGCCTCGGTGCGCATCCAGAAGCTGCGCCGCAACGAGTGCCAGGTCACCCTGCACCCGCGCCCGGCAGACCTCGCCGCCCTGCGCCAGGACAAAACCCTGCAGGTGCTGCAAAAACCCGGTTTCAACCTCGGCTACATCGCCTACAACACCCAGCACCCACCGTTCGACCGGCTTGAGGTGCGCCAGGCCATGGACATGGCGGTGAACAAGCAGGCCATTCTCCAGGCGGTCTACCAGGACTCCGGGCAAATCGCGGTAAACGCCATGCCGCCGACCCAGTGGTCCTATGACGAAACCCTCAAGGACGCCCCCTACGACCCGGCGAAAGCCAAACAACTGCTGGACCAGGCCGGGGTCAAGCCTGGCCACGAAATCACCCTGTGGGCCATGCCAGTGCAGCGGCCCTACAACCCCAACGCCAAGCTCATGGCCGAAATGCTCCAGGCCGACTGGAGCAAGCTCGGCTTCAAGGTGCGCATCGTCAGTTACGAATGGGGCGAATACATCAAGCGCATGAAAAGCGGCGAACACGATATCGCCCTGATCGGCTGGACCGGTGACAACGGCGACCCGGACAACTGGTTGGGCACGCTCTACAGCTGCGGCGCCATCGGCAGCAACAACTACTCGCTGTGGTGCGACGCCCAGTACGACGCGCTGGTGAAAAAAGCCAAGCAGGTCACCGACCGCAAGCAGCGCACCGCGCTTTACCAACAAGCCCAGCAACGCCTCAAGCAACAGGTGCCGATCACCCCGGTGGCCCACTCCACGGTCAACCAGCCGCTGAGCCTCAAGGTGCATGACTTCAAGGTCAGCCCGTTCGGGCGCAACGTGTTTTCCGACGTCGCCGTCGACTGAAACTCCCAGGCGCAGGGCAAGCCATCAACCGCTGCCCGCGCCGTCCCGCTTGTGCCTGGTGATCCCAGGCAGCCCTGGCAATACCCGCAGCACCTAGCCACCCCCGAGCCCACAAGGCACGGGCATAACTAAAAGAACCAAAGGGAGCTTCAACTTGAAACCGATGAATAAAACCGCGCTGGCCTTGGCCATTGGCGCGCTCTGCTCGCTCGCCCACGCCGAACCGCAAAGCCAGAGCTTCGCGCCGCTGGCACTCAAGGCCGACAGCGCACAAAGCCAGGCCACAGGCTTCGTCGATGGCCAGAGCCTGTCGGGCAGCACCCGCAACTGGTACGCCCGCGAACGTGCCACCCGCGCACCGCTGTGGAAGTACACCAAGAGCGACGGCAGCCGCCACGACACCCACAGCCGCGACAACTGGCTGCAAGGCAACATCCTCAATTACAGCTCGGGGTTCACCCAGGGCACGGTCGGCTTTGCCGTCGAGGCCGCCGCCTACAACGTCATCGCTCTGGAGCGCGGCCGCGCTGCTGTAGCCGGCCCCAACAACCGTACCCTTACCCACAGCGACGGCGACCCGATCGGCCAGTGGAGCAAGCTGGGCCTGGGCAACGTCAAGGCACGGGTGTCCAACACCACGCTGACCCTGGGCCGCCAGTCGGTCGATACGCCCATGATCGCCTACATCGGCAACCGCGCGTTACCGTCGAGCTTCCAGGGTGCGTTTGTGCACAGCGCCGAGTTCGACAACCTGTCCTTCGACCTGGGCACCTTCGACCGCGTCTCGCCGCGTACCGAGCAGAGCCTGAGCAAGTTTCGCAGCGAGTACGGCGCAGCGGGCCTGGAAACCGACCGCGCCAGCACCGCCGGCCTGAACTACCAGCCGTTCAAGAGCCTGACCACCAGCCTCTATGCCAGCAGCGTCGAAGACTTCTGGAACCAGTACTACTTCGGCGCCAGCCACGTGCTGGGGGACAGCTCGCTGCTGAGCCTGACCACGGGCCTGAACTACTACAAGACCGTCGACGCCGGCAGCAAGAAGCTGGGCGACATCGACAACGACACCTATAGCCTGTCGTTCGGCCTGACCCACCAGGGGCACACCCTCAGCGCCTCATGGCAGCAGGTCATGGGCAACGAGTACTTCGACTACCTGCACGAAACCAACGGCATCTACCTCGCCAACTCGTTGCTGTCGGACTTCAACGGCCCCAACGAGAAATCCCTGCAAATCAGCTACGTGCTGAACATGGCGCAATACGGCGTGCCCGGGCTCAAGTTCAACCTGTACAAAGCCCGTGGCTGGGGCATCGACGGCACCCATTACCGTGGCACGGCCTACGACGTGCGCGGCATGGACGGCGAAAACCACTATGAGTGGGGCGTAGGCACCAGCTATGCGGTACAGAGCGGCATTCTCAAGGACAGCACCATCCGCGCCACCTACACCGCCCACCGCGCCAGCAAGGCCCAGGCCGATGGCAGCCTGGACGAACTGCGCCTGGTGACCACCATTCCATTCAACATTCTCTGACCGCTAGCGCCATGGCCCGCCGTGTTGCGGGCCATGGCAACTACGCTGGAACAATCACTGCAGGGAGGTCCCATGAGCTCACTCACGCTACGCGCGGCAATGGCAGCACTCATTTTCGGCGCAGCCTCGAACCTTGCGGCCAAGCCGTTGGTGGTCTGCACCGAAGCCAGCCCGGAAGGCTTCGACATCGTCCAGTACACCACTGCCGTCACCGCCGATGCCGCCTCCGAAACCGTGTTCAACCGCCTGGTCGACTTCAAGCCCGGTACCACCGACATCCAGCCGGCACTGGCCACCCACTGGGACATCAGCCCCGACGGGCTGCGCTACACCTTCCAGCTGCGCCAAGGGGTGAAGTTCCACACCACCGACTACTTCACGCCCAGCCGCGAATTCAACGCCGACGATGTGCTGTGGAGCCTCAACCGCCAGTTGCGCCGCGACCACCCATGGCACGACAAAACCAGCGTCGGTTACCCCTATTTCGAGAGCATGGCGTTCAGCGACCTGCTCAAGTCGGTGGAAAAAACCGGCCCCTACACCGTGGTCATTACCCTGAACCGCCCCGAGGCACCGTTCTTGCGCGACATGGCAATGGCGTTCACCTCGATCTACTCGGCCGAATATGGCGACCAGTTGCTCAAGGCCGGCAAGGCCGCCGAACTCAACAGCAAGCCGGTGGGCACCGGGCCGTTTGTTTTTCAACGCTACAACAAGGACGCGCAGGTGCGCTTCAAGGCCAACCCGGATTACTTTCGTGGCAAGCCGCCAAGCGATGGGCTGATCTTCGCCATCGCCACCGACAACAACGTGCGCCTGCAAAAGCTGCGCGCCAACGAGTGCCAGGTGGCGCTGTCCCCCAAGCCTGAGGACGTGCCGGCAATCAAGGCCGACCCTAAGCTGAAAGTCGCCGAAATCGAGGCGATGGTGACCGGCTACATCGCCATGAACACCGAACACCCGTACCTCAGCGATGTGCGCGTGCGCCGGGCGATCAACCTTGCCTTCGACCGCCAGGCCCACGTGGACCAACTGTTCGGCAAAGGCAACGCGCAGCTTGCGGTGAACCCCTACCCGCCTACCCTGATCGGCTTCAACCACGAAAACCGCAACCCGCCCCGAGATCTTGCCAAGGCCCGCGCCCTGCTTGCCCTGGCTGGGGTGCCGGATGGCACGACCTTTACCCTGTTCACCCGCAACGGCGGCGGCCCGACCAACCCCAACCCGCGCCTTTCAGCCGAAATGCTGCAGGCGGACCTGGCCAAGGTCGGCCTGAAGCTCGATATTCGCGTCATGGAGTGGGCCGAGATGCTGCGCCGGGCTAAAAAGGGCGAGGCAGACATGGTTTCGACAGGCTGGGGCGGCGACAACGGCGACCCGGACAACTTCCTCAGCCCACTGCTTAGTTGCGATGCCGTCAAAACTGGCGAGAACTATGCGCGCTGGTGCAACCCTAAGTTCCAGCAACTGATCACGCGTGCCCGTGAAGTGATCGACAACGATGAACGCGCCAAGCTCTATAGCGAGGCCCTGGCGGTGTACGATGAGGACCAGCCCTGGATCAGCATGGCCCACCCTAAACTGTTCACCGCCATGCGCGAGAACGTGGAGGGTTATGTGATCAACCCACTGACCAACAACAACTTCGCCACCACCAAGGTGAAGTAGAACAACAACGACCGCCGACACCCCACACGGGCACCGGCGGCACCGCCGTACCACGGCTGATGAGGTAACCCCGACAATGTTGAGTTTTATTGCCCGGCGCCTGGGCCTGCTGATTCCGACTTTTTTCGGTATCACCCTGCTGACCTTTGCGCTGATACGCCTGATCCCCGGTGACCCGGTGGAAGTGATGATGGGTGAGCGCAGGGTCGACCCTGAAATGCACGCCCAGGCCATGGAGCGCCTGGGGCTGAACAAGCCGCTGCCTGCGCAGTACGTGGACTACATCGGCAAGCTCGCCCAGGGCGACCTCGGTGAATCGCTGCGCAGCCGCGAAAGCGTGTGGAGCGAGTTTCTGACCCTGTTCCCGGCCACCGTGGAGCTGGCGTTTTGCGCCCTGCTGTTCGCCGGGGTGTTCGGCCTGCTGGCCGGGGTGATTGCAGCCCTCAAGCGCGGTTCGCTGTTCGACCATGGGGTCATGGGCATCTCGCTGACCGGCTATTCCATGCCGATCTTCTGGTGGGGCCTGGTGCTGATCATGTTCTTCTCGGTCAAGCTTGGCTGGACCCCGGTGACCGGGCGTATCGACGTGCTGATGGACATCGAGCCACGCACCGGCTTCATGCTCATCGACACCCTGCTCAGCGATGAAGAAGGCGCGTTCAAGGATGCGCTGATGCACCTGATCCTGCCGTCCATCGTGCTCGGCACCATTCCGCTGGCGGTCATCGCCCGCATGACCCGCTCCTCCATGCTTGAAGTGCTGCGCGAAGACTACATCCGCACCGCCCGCGCCAAAGGCCTGTCGCCGGCGCGCATCGTGTTCATCCACGGCCTGCGCAACGCGCTGATCCCGGTGTTGACCGTGTTCGGCCTGCAGATCGGCACCTTGCTCGGTGGCGCGGTGCTGACCGAAACCATCTTCTCCTGGCCGGGCATCGGCAAATGGCTGATCGAAGCCATCGGTGCCCGTGACTACCCGGTGGTGCAGAACGGCATCCTGTTGATCGCCTGCCTGGTGATCCTGGTCAACTTCGTCGTGGATATCCTCTACGGCCTGGCCAACCCACGCATCCGTCATCAGCGCTGAGGCCCAAGCCATGACTAGCCCTATTTCCAAAGCTGGCACTGCGCCTGGCGCCGTCGACCACAGCTCGCTGTACCCCTCGCCCTACAAGGAATTCTGGCAGGCGTTCTCACGCAACAAAGGTGCGGTAGCGGGCCTTTCCTTCATGCTGCTGGTGGTGTTTTGCGCGCTGTTTGCCCCTTGGGTGGCGCCGCACAACCCCAGCGAGCAATACCGCGACTTCCTGCTCACGCCACCGGTGTGGCTCGAAGGCGGCACCTGGCAGTTCGTGCTAGGCACCGACGAACTGGGCCGCGACCTGCTCTCCCGGCTGATCCAGGGCGCGCGCCTGTCACTGCTGATCGGCCTGTCGTCGGTGGTGATGTCGCTGATCCCAGGCATCCTGCTGGGCCTGTTCGCAGGCTTCTTCCCACGGCTGCTGGGCCCCTCGATCATGCGCCTGATGGACGTGATGCTGGCACTGCCCTCGTTGCTGCTGGCCGTGGCCATCGTCGCCATCCTAGGCCCAGGCCTGATCAATACCGTGATCGCCATTGCCATCGTGTCGCTGCCCTCCTACGTGCGCCTGACCCGCGCCGCCGTCATGGGTGAGCTGAACCGCGACTACGTCACCGCCGCCCGCCTGGCCGGCGCCGGGCTGCCGCGCCTGATGTTCGTCACCGTGCTGCCCAACTGCATGGCGCCGCTGATCGTGCAGGCGACCTTGAGTTTCTCCTCGGCGATTCTCGACGCCGCCGCGCTGGGCTTCCTGGGCCTCGGCGTGCAGCCCCCCACCCCGGAGTGGGGCACCATGCTGGCCTCGGCCCGCGACTACATCGAACGCGCCTGGTGGGTAGTGAGCCTGCCCGGCCTGACCATATTGCTCAGTGTGCTGGCAATCAACCTGATGGGCGACGGCCTGCGCGATGCGCTGGACCCGAAACTCAAGAACGCCGCCTGAGGAGAACGCCATGTCACTGTTGCAAATAGACAACCTGAACGTGCGCTTCGGCGACGCCAATGCCGTACCCGTGGTGGACGGCTTGGACCTTGCGGTCGATGCCGGCGAAATCCTCGCCATCGTCGGTGAGTCCGGCTCGGGCAAATCAGTCACCATGATGGCCTTGATGGGCCTGATCGACGCCCCTGGGCGCATCACTGCCGACACCTTGCGTTTTGCCGGCATCGACATGCTCAAGCTCAGCGCCCGGCAACGGCGCAAGGTAGTCGGCAAGGACATCGCCATGGTTTTCCAGGACCCGATGACCGCGCTCAACCCAAGCTTCACCGTGGGCTACCAGATCGAGGAAGTACTGCGCCAACACCTGGGCCTGAAGGGCAAGGCGGCGCGCCAGCGCGCGCTGGAGCTGCTGCAAAAAGTCGAGATTCCGGCGGCCGAAAGCCGCCTGGACGCCTACCCCCACCAGTTGTCCGGCGGCATGAGCCAGCGGGTGGCGATCGCCATGGCAATTGCCGGCGAGCCCAAACTGCTGATTGCCGATGAGCCCACCACGGCACTCGATGTGACCATTCAGGCGCAAATCATGGAACTGCTGGTCAACCTGCAGAAAGAGCGCAACATGGCGCTGATCCTGATTACCCACGATCTGGCCGTGGTTGCCGAAACTGCCAGGCGCGTGTGCGTGATGTACGCAGGCCAGGCGGTAGAGGTCGGCCAGGTGCCAGAGCTGTTCGAAGTCCCCGCCCACCCCTACAGCGAAGCCCTGCTGGCGGCCATCCCCGAGCACAGCATCGGTGCCGAGCGCCTGGCCACACTGCCTGGCATCGTCCCCGGCCGCTACGACCGCCCACAAGGCTGCCTGCTGTCGCCGCGCTGCCCGTATGTGCAAGAGCACTGTCGGCGCCAGCGCCCGGCCCTCGACCCCCAGGCCCATAGCCTGGCGCGTTGCTTCTACCCGCTCAACCAGGAGGTGGCGTGATGACCGTCGTACTTTCAGCCCGTGAGCTGACCCGTCATTACGAAGTGTCCCGTGGCCTGTTCAAAGGCCATGCGCTGGTGCGTGCGCTCAATGGCGTGTCGTTCGAACTGGAGGCCGGCAAGACCCTGGCAGTGGTCGGTGAGTCCGGCTGCGGCAAGTCCACCCTGGCCCGCGCCCTGACGCTGATCGAAGAGCCCACCTCAGGCTCCCTGCAAATCGCAGGCCTTGAGGTGAACGGCGCCGGCAAGCAGCAGCGCAAGCAATTGCGCCGCGATGTCCAGATGGTGTTCCAGAGCCCCTACGCTTCCCTCAACCCACGGCAGAAGATCGGCGACCAGTTGGCCGAGCCGCTGTTGATCAACACCTCGCTGAGCAAGGCCGAACGCCGCGAAAAAGTGCAGAAAATGATGGAGCAGGTGGGCTTGCGCCCCGAGCATTACCAGCGCTATCCGCACATGTTCTCCGGCGGCCAGCGCCAGCGCATCGCCCTGGCCCGGGCCATGATGCTGCAACCGAAGGTGTTGGTAGCGGATGAGCCCACGTCCGCGCTGGACGTGTCGATCCAGGCCCAGGTGCTGAACCTGTTCATGGACCTGCAGAAGGAATTCAACACCGCCTACGTGTTTATTTCGCACAACCTGGCGGTGGTGCGCCATGTGGCCGATCAGGTGCTGGTGATGTACCTGGGGCGCCCGGCGGAAATGGGCCCGAAAGAGGACATCTATGCCAAGCCGCTGCACCCTTACACCCAGGCATTGCTGTCAGCGACCCCGGCGATTCACCCAGACCCGCTGAAGCCGAAGATCCGCATCGTCGGTGAGCTGCCCAACCCGCTGAACCCGCCAGAGGGATGCGCCTTTCACAAGCGCTGCCCCTATGCGACTGAGCGCTGTGGCAAAGAAGTGCCGGCGTTCCGGCAGGTAGGAACTCGGCAAGTGGCTTGCCACTACGCCGAGCAGTTTCTGTAAGACTTGGTAAGCCGTTGGCAGTGGTTCGGCGAACCGAACCACTGCCAAGGTTTTAGTGCATGAAGATCGCGATCAGGATAATCACCGGGATCGGTACGCCAAGCATCCAAAGCAGAATCGAGCGCATGATGTCTCTCCTTTCTTAGTGTTGAACGCGACGAGCAGTCGCCGAATATTCCAGGCCTTCCGTTTCCAACCAGCGCACGCTGTCGCGGCGACGGCCACCCATCAGGGCTGCAAGGCTGGCGAAGAACGCGCCGCACAGCAGCGCGACGAAGGTCCACAGCGCGGTCCAGGCCGCTACTTTGGCTGCGGTGTCAGCCGCTTGCTGGGCCTGTACCTTGACTTGTTGCACCTGCGCGAACACCTGGTCCACACGGGCTTCGGCCTCGGCCTGGCTCAGGCGCGTGCGCTGGGCGACCAGTTGCGCAAGGTAGGCACGGTCACCTGGCTCCAGCGCCCCGTCCTGGGCAACCGCCTTGGCCAGAATGCGCGCAGCCACGCCATTGGCTGCATCCTCACCCACCGCAGCAGGGCCATCGGTACGGAACAACGTGTCGACAAAGTAGGAGTCTGGCTCGCCCTTGGGCGCCATGCTCGCCGCGGCACCCACGGCACTGGCACTTGCCTGCGCACCGGCGCTGAGCAGGCCACCGGCGGTGCTGGCGATCAGCATGGCGGCCACCAGGGTTGCCACGGCCCACGACAGGAAACCATGGGCGGTATCGCGGAAGTACACTTCATCGCCATGCAGGTTGGCCCACTTCACCCGCAGCCGACCGGCGATGTAACCGCCAAGGCCCGAGGCCAGGATCTGCGTCAGCAGCAGCCAGATAATCGTCGAAATGCCCAGCGCCTTGGCGCTCGCACCCTCGTTGGCCCATGGGGAGCTTGCGGCAAAACCAAGCCCGGCACCCAGCACCACAAGGATCAGGGAGAGCGCCGCAGCAGCGGCAGCACCAGCAAAGATGGCGCCCCAGGACACGCCTGAGCGAGCCTGGGAGTCGACATAGGTAGAGTCGGCAGTCGGGATCATGGTTGTTCGCCTTTATTGTGAGGTGACAGAGCAGTCAACGCTGTGTCCGGTGCAGGCCGTATGCCAGTTGTGACGAAAAATTACTTCTTTGAAAATCAATAAGTTGGAAATTGACGCAGTCCTAGGGTCGTGCAAAAAACCCGGACACACCCGTTTGGCTCAGGGTTTCTGCAATGTCTGCTGCGCCCAGCCCCTTGCCTGGCAACCAACGCCCCGGCACTATCGGGCCATGAGCTGCGACCTCCCCCGTGACGGCCCCGGGCAAACCCCGCTGACCGCCGATACCGTGCTGCGCTACCACCTGTGCTGGAAGCACCGCGACCTCGACGGCGTAATGGCGCTCTACCACCCCCAGGTGCAGTACCACGATTTCTTCCAGAACCGCGTGCTTGGTTACGATGAGCTGCGCGACTATGTGCGCGCCTGCCTGCCCCACGAGGCTGGCGAAGATATCGTTCACAGCGACCGCATTCGCGTCGATGGCTGCACCGCGTTCATTCAGTACCAGGTCACCGTGCAGGGCGGCGACGGGCTGGCCGCGTTCCAGTCGAGCGAGGCGATTACCGTCAAGGACGGCCTGATCTGGCGGGTCAACGAGTACGCGACGCTGGTGCGCCACGCCAGCAAGGGTGCCAGTGCCGGCGGCTTGCGCCCGGCCACCAGCCGCCTGGGCCTGTCGCCGCGCCAGCTGTCGACCATGGCCCAGGACCTGGAACACTACTTCCACCAGCAACGCCCCTACCTGGACCCGGAACTCGACCTGCAACAGGTGGCCGACGCGAGCGGTTACAGCCGCAACCAGATTTCCTACCTGCTCAACCAGGTGCTGGGCCAGAGCTTCTATCGCTACGTCAACCAGGCCCGCTTGCAGCACCTGTTGGCAAGTGTTGGCGACGGCCGGGGCGAGGCGTCCATCGATGACCTGGCATTCAGCGCAGGTTTCAATTCGCTGTCAGCCTTCTACAAGGCATTTCGCGAGCACACAGGCCTGACCCCCAAGGCCTACCTCAAGCAGATTTCCCTGCGTGCACGCACGTAAGACAGGCCCCGCTTCGCTTCACTAGGATCGTCCCCAGACCGATACCGATGTGGAGCACGCCCCGATGCAACCCCTGCGCACCTTGAGCCTGTGGATGGACCAACTCGATGAGCCGCTGTGCGCGCGGCCGGCGCTGCGCCAGGACCTGGACCTCGACGTGTGCATCATCGGCGCCGGCTACACCGGGCTGTGGACCGCCTATTACCTCAAGCGCCAGGCGCCGCAACTGAACATCGCGGTGATCGAGGCCAATATCGCAGGCTTCGGCGCCTCGGGGCGCAACGGCGGTTGGCTGATGGGCAACCTGCTGGGCGAGGACCGCCTGCTCGGCACTTTGTCGGCACACCAGCGCCGCGCCAGCATCGACCTGCTGCATGGCATCCCCGACGAGGTCCAGCAGGTATTGCAGCGCGAGGGCATCGACTGCGACTACCGCAAAGGCGGCGTGCTGTACTGCGCGGCGCGCTACCCCGAGCAGGAGCGCAGCCTGCGCGCCTGGCTCGATGACCTTTACCGCCAGGGCATGACCCCGGACGATTACCAGTGGCTGCGCCCTGAACAACTCGACGCACACCTGCGCATCAGCAACCCCTATGGCGCGATCTACAGCCCGCACACCGCCACCATTCAACCCGCCAAGCTGGTGCGCGGCCTGGCCCGGGTGGTGGAACGCATGGGCGTGACGATCTACGAAAACACCCCGGCCATCGACTGGCAAACCGGCGAGGTGCGCACTCCACTTGCGCGTATCCGCAGCCACTGGGTGGTGCCGGCCGTCGAAGGCTACGCCGCCAGCCTGCCGCCGCTGGGCCGCCACCAACTGCCGGTGCAGAGCCTGCTGGTGGCCACCGAACCGCTGCCCGAATCGACTTGGGAACAGATCGGCTTGAGCCAGGGCCAAGCCTTCAGCGAGAGCAGCCGCCAGGTGACCTACGGCCAGCGTAGCGCCGACAACCGGCTGGTCTTCGGCGCCCGGGGTGGCTACCGTTTTGGCGGCCGCCTGCGCGAAGACTTCACCCTGGCGCAGCATGAGGTGGAACTGCGCCGCTACCTGTTCGGCGAGCTGTTCCCGCAACTGCGGCATGTGCGCATCACCCACACCTGGGGCGGCAACCTGGGCATGGCTCGACGTTTCCACCCGCACATGCTGTGCGACCGGCAGCGCGGTTTGGCCCTGTCGGGCGGCTATGGCGGCGAAGGCGTTGGTGCCACCAACCTGGGCGGGCGCACCTTGGCCGCGTTGATTCTTGGCCAGCACAACGAACTGACCGCGCAGCCCTGGGTATACGACAACCGTCCGCTGTCGAGCCTGGCCAGCTGGCCGCCCGAGCCCTGCCGCTGGCTAGGCTACAACGCAATCATCCAGAGCTTCGTGCACGAAGACCGCACCCTGGCCAACCCGGCCACCGCGCCGTGGCGCCGACGCCTGGCCAGCGGCGTCGCCGACTTCATGGAAGGCTTCATGCACTGACTTGCCGTTATTTCCACACAGGGCCCATCGCCATGAGCATCACCCAGTTCAAGCACACCGACAGCGTTACGCTAGACAGCAGCAACCCGGTAGCCGTGCCGCTCGGCGAACCGGTCGCGGTCACGTCAGTCACTTGCGTCGAGCGCAGCGACGGGGTCGAAACCGGCATCTGGGAGTGCACCCCAGGGCGCTGGCGCCGGCAGATCGTGCAACAGGAGTTCTGCCATTTCATCAAGGGCCGCTGCACCTTCACCCCCGACGATGGCGAGCCCCTGGTCATAGAAGCCGGAGACGCATTGATGCTACCGGCCAACAGCACCGGCATCTGGGATATCGAACAGACCGTGCGCAAGACCTACGTACTGATTTTCTGATCCGCTGATCGCCTGCCTTCGACAACAACAGACAAAGCAAGGTACCCCGACATGCGCACACTCGTTCTCGCTCCCCTGATGCTGGCCGCAAGCGTGGCCGGCGCCGCCGAATCGGTAAAGATCTACAACTGGTCGAGCTACGTCGCCCCTGACACGCTGAAGAACTTCCAGCAGGCCACCGGCATCATCCCGACCTACGACGTCTACGACAGCAACGAGACCCTCGACGGCAAGCTGATGACGGGTAACTCGGGCTACGACGTGGTATTCCCGTCCAACCACTTCATGGCCCGGCAGATCCAGGGCAAGGCCCTGAAGAAGCTCGACAAGAGCCAGTTGCCCAACTGGAAGAACCTCAACCCGGTGCTGCTCAAGGCGTTGGAGGTGAACGACCCTGGGAACCAGTATGGCTTCCCGTACCTGTGGGGCAGCACCGGCATCGGCTACAACATCGACAAGGTCAAGGCGGTGCTGGGCGACAACGCGCCGGTGGACTCGTGGGATTTGATATTCAAGCCCGAATACATGAGCAAGCTGAAAAGCTGCGGTGTGGCGGTGCTCGACAACGGCCCTGAGCTGCTGCCGATTGCCCTGAACTACCTGGGCTTGCCGCCCCACAGCCAGAACCCGGCCGACTATGAAAAGGCCAAGGCGCTGCTGATGAAGGTGCGCCCGTACATCAGCTACTTCCATTCCTCGAAGTACACAGGCGACCTGGCCAACGGCGATATCTGTGTGGTGGTGGGCTTCTCGGGGGATGTGTTGCAGGCGAAGAACCGCGCCGAAGAGGCGAAGAACGGGGTCAAGGTGGGTTACACCATCCCCAAGGAAGGCGCGCCGATGTGGTTCGACATGGTCGCGATGCCGGCCGATGCGCCGAATGAGAAAGCCGGTTACGCCTACATGAACTACCTGTTGCAGCCGGAGGTGATGGCGGGCATCAGTGACTTCGTGCAATACGCCAACGGCAACCAGCAAGCCGACGCGCTGGTAGACCCGGCGCTCAAGCACAACACGATGATTTACCCAACGGATCAGGAGCTGGGCAAGCTGTATGCGCTGGAAGCGATGCCGGCCAAGATCGACCGTGTACGTACGCGGATATGGACCAGCATCAAGGCCGGCAATTGAGGGGCAAAATGGAGCAGGGCCTGCTCAGGCTGTGGTGAGTGGATTGCCATTGCGGCTGGGCGCGGCTTTCTGTAGGAGCGGCCTTGTGTCGCGAAAGGGCTGCGTAGCAGCCCCAATAATTTTGCTTGAGACCGAGATCCTGGGGCTGCTACGCAGCCCTTTCGTGACACAAGGCCGCTCCTACACAATCAAAAGCAAATTGCCTGAAACCATGGAATCTCTACAAAACTGCTGTCAGTGATGCTCGCGGGTAGCGCGGAATTTCACATCAGGCCAGCGTTCTTCCATCAATGCCAGGTTGACCCGGGTCGGCGCCAGGTAGGTCAGGTGGCCGCCACCGTCGATGGCCAGGTTTTCCATGGCCTTGACCTGGAAGTCCTCAAGCTTCTTCTTGTCGTCGCAGGTGATCCAGCGCGCCGACCACACGGTGATCGGCTCGTAGGCGCACTCGACCTTGTATTCTTCTTTCAGGCGGCTGGCGACCACATCGAACTGCAGTACACCGACCGCGCCGAGAATGATGTCGTTGCTGCGCTCCGGGAAGAACACCTGGGTGGCGCCCTCTTCTGCCAACTGCTGCAAGCCCTGACGCAATTGCTTGGACTTGAGCGGGTCTTTCAGGCGTACGCGGCGGAATAGCTCCGGGGCAAAGTGCGGAATACCCGTAAAGCCCAGCGCCTCGCCTTCGGTGAAGGTGTCACCGATCTGGATGGTGCCGTGGTTGTGCAGGCCGATGATATCGCCGGCAAAGGCTTCTTCGAGCTGCTCGCGCTCGGAGGAGAAGAACGTCAGTGCATCGCCGATGCGCAGGTCCTTGCCGGTGCGCACATGGCGCATTTTCATGCCCTTCTCGTACTTGCCCGAGCAAATGCGCATGAAGGCGATACGGTCACGGTGTTTCGGGTCCATGTTCGCCTGGATCTTGAACACGAAGCCTGTGAACTTGTCTTCGACCGGCTCAACGGTACGCTCGTGGGCAACACGGGCCAGTGGGCGCGGGGCCCAATCGACCACCGCGTCGAGCACATGGTCGACACCGAAGTTGCCCAGCGCAGTGCCGAAGAACACTGGAGTGAGCTGGCCACTGATGAATTCGTCACGGTCGAACTCGTGGCAGGCGCCCTGCACCAGTTCCAGCTGTTCGATGAAGCGGTCGTACTCATCACCCAGGTGCGCGCGCGCTTCGTCGGAATCGAGCTTCTCGATGATTTTCACCGCCGTACGCTCATGGCCGTGGCCCGGGGTGTAGACAATGATGTAATCGCCGGCCAGGTGGTAAACACCCTTGAAGTCGCGGTAGCAACCAATGGGCCAGGTGATCGGCGCGGCCTTGATCTTCAGCACCGCTTCGATTTCGTCGAGCAGCTCGATCGGGTCGCGGATGTCACGGTCGAGTTTGTTGATGAAGCTGACGATGGGCGTGTCACGCAGGCGGCAGACGTCCATCAGGGCGATGGTGCGCGGCTCTACACCTTTACCGCCGTCGAGCACCATCAGCGCCGAGTCCACCGCGGTCAGGGTGCGGTAGGTGTCTTCGGAGAAGTCTTCGTGGCCGGGGGTGTCGAGCAGGTTGATCATGTGCTCGCGGTACGGGAACTGCATCACCGAGGTGGTGATGGAGATGCCGCGCTGCTTCTCCATTTCCATCCAGTCGGACGTGGCGTGGCGGTCGGACTTGCGCGACTTCACGGTACCGGCGACGGCAATGGCCTTGCCCATCAGCAGCAGCTTCTCGGTGATGGTGGTCTTACCGGCGTCGGGGTGGGAAATAATTGCGAAAGTGCGGCGCTTCGCGACTTCGGCGGCCTGGTTGGTCATGGGAAATCGCCTGACTGGGGGATTAAAAATGGGGCCGTATCATACCCGAAGTTGTACGGGGACCAAAACCAGATCCCCGGCCTTTGGTCAGTGGTGGGAGATTAAGCGCGTTTTGCCCGCTCCTCGCTAAACCCATCAAGCCTGACCGGCGGGCGGCCAGGCATGTGCGCAATCAGCTCCAACGTACCGCCCAGTGCCTCCACATAGCTGCGCAAGGTCGAAATCAGCATGTCATTGCGTTTCTCCACTTTGGAGATCGTGCCCTGGCGCGTGTCCAGGCGCTCAGCCAAACCTTCCTGAGTGAATTCAAGTTGTCTTCGCAATGCCTGAAGTGTCAATTCTTCACGGATCAACTGGCAGCCCAACTGTTCGACTCGCTCCCTGCGTTCAGGGGGCAACCCGTTTATGACCTCATCAAGTGTCTTGGACATCGCTTTCTCCTTTGGACAGGTACTTGTCAAAACGAGCATCTGCACGCCTGATGAGCCCCTGATAGAACCGCTGTTCTTTCAGGCCACCCTTGTCGCCTGCCACCAATAGGACTGCATGCCGATTCGGGTCGAATGCAAACGCAATCCTCCAGACTGCAGCTCGCTCGGTGATCCTCAGCTCTTTCATGTTCGAATGCCGAGAGCCATTAAGCGTATCGACATAAGGGCGACCGAGCTCAGGTCCTGAGGACTGGAGTAACCGTAGGTAGCCCAGCATTCGATCCTGAGTACTTTCGCTCAACGCATCGAACTCAGTGATGAACTCCTCACAGAATCTAATCGTCCACACCGACAAAATACCTCCAGATGAATATTCCCTCAAGCGAATACTTAAAGAAATCGACCGGGAAATTTTGCCTATCAACGCAGGTCGGTCGATAGCAGACAATTCAGCGCCATGATGTAGGTTTTACGCTTGATTCTCGTGTGAATTTTCCCCACCCCCAGTGATTAACACTGGCCAAATGCCGCCTCAGATGGGAACCTTTGCGCCCCAGGAGACGTCCACTCCCCTGCAACCCGCTTCGGTTGGGGATTGGTTTCATCAGCATTTCGGGCCCGACGGGGTTCGGCTCATGGCCTGATCGCAGCCTTCGGCTTGCATCATGCTGCTACTCGCGAACACACCACCCGCCGCCAGCATTGGCCGGCTACCAAGAAGTGTGCTCGCCGACAACACAAGGAGTCCGCCTGTGGCTAAACGCTACGGTAAAGGGCTGTTGGGATGTGCCACCGTGCTCGTCATCCTGGCCCTGCTGATCCACTGGATCGGCATCGACACGATCGTGCGTTATCGCGACGATCTGGCTTTCTATCTGCAAGCGCACCTGGTTCTGGTGCTGGCTTCGATGGCGGCGGCGCTGGCCGTGGGCATCCCTGCCGGCATTGCCCTGAGTCGACCGCACCGGGTCGACAAAGCCGAGCGTTTCATGCAGTTGTTCAACGTTGGCAACACCATTCCTCCCCTGGCCGTTCTGGCCATCGCCCTGAGTATTCTGGGCATCGGCGCAGGCCCTGCGATCTTCGCCCTGTTCCTCGCCTCATTGCTGCCTATCGTGCGCAACACCTACGAAGGCCTGAAAAACGTCCCCGCCTCACTCAAGGAAGCCGCCACCGGCATCGGCATGACCCCGCGCCAGCAACTGTGGCAGGTGGAATTGCCCAATGCGGTGCCGATCATCGTCGGCGGCGTGCGCGTGGCGCTGGCGCTGAACGTGGGTACTGCGCCACTGGCGTTTCTGATTGGTGCCAACAGCCTGGGTAGCCTGATCTTCCCCGGCATTGCCTTGAACAACCAACCGCAGTTGCTGCTTGGCGCGGCCTGTACGGCGCTGCTGGCGCTGGCACTGGATGCGTTGGTGAGTTTCTCCAGCAAGCGCTGGCTGGAACGTGGCCTGGCCCAATAACCGAGAGGCAAGCATGAAAAAGACAATCGCCCTGCTGCTGGGCGCGGCCTTGCTATATGCAGGTTTTGCCCAGGCAGCCGAAAAACCGCTGGTGCGCATCGGCGCGCGGGTGTTCACCGAACAGACCGTGCTGGCCGAAATCACCGCCCAGTACCTGCGCGCCAACGGCTTCGATGTGCGCGTGACCTCAGGCCTTGGCAGCAACATTGCCCGCCAGGCCCAGGAAACCGGCCAGCTCGACCTGATGTGGGAATACACCGGCGTGTCGCTGGTGTCCTACAACCACATCGAAGAGCGCATGCCCAGCGCCGAAGCGACCTATGCACGGGTCAAGGCGCTGGATGCGCAGAAAGGCCTGATCTGGCTGACGCCCTCCAAGTTCAGCAACACCTACGCCCTGGGCTTGCCCAAGGAAGTCGCCAAGGCCTACCCGCAGGTCAACACCATCAGCGACCTCAACCAGGTGCTGCGTGACGAACGCGAGCGCAACCACCTGGTGGCGCTGGACACCGAGTTCGCCAACCGCCCGGATGGCCTGGTGGGCCTGAAGCAGATGTACGACCTGCAAGTGGGCCGCCCGAACATCCGCCAGATGGATGCCGGCTTGGTCTACACCGCGATGCACAACAACCAGGTGTTCGCAGGCCTTGTGTACACCACCGACGGGCGCCTGAACGCCTTCGAGCTGAAACTGCTCGAAGACGACAAGCATTACTTCCCCGACTACACCGCAGCCCCCGTGGTGCGCAAGCAAGTGCTCGACGCCAACCCGCAACTGGCCGCACTGCTCAAGCCGTTGGCCGAGCAGCTCGATGACGAAACCATGCGCCAACTCAACGCCAAGGTGGATGTCGAACACCAGAACCCCACTGCGGTGGCCGCTGCATTTTTGCGTGAACACCCGCTGAAGGAGGCACAGCCATGAGCTTGCTCAATACCTTTGCCCATCTGGACTGGGCCCAGGTGCTGCAACTGACCTGGCAACACATCATGCTGGTTGGCGTCGCGGTCACCCTGGCGATTCTGGTAGGCGTGCCGCTGGGCATCCTGATGACCCGCTTCCCCGCCGTTGCCGGCCCGCTGCAGGCCAGCGCCACGGTGCTGCTGACCATCCCCTCGATTGCCTTGTTCGGCCTGCTGCTGCCGTTCTACAGCAAGTTCGGCCAGGGCCTCGGGCCTCTGCCGGCGATCACGGCGGTGTTCCTTTATTCATTGCTGCCAATCCTGCGCAACACCTACCTGGCGCTGACCAGCGTCGAGCCCGGCATCCGTGAAGCGGCGCGCGGCATCGGCATGACCTTCGGCCAGCGCCTGCGCATGGTCGAGTTGCCCATTGCAGTACCGGTGATCCTCGCCGGCGTGCGTACCGCCGTGGTGATGAACATCGGCGTGATGACCATCGCCGCGACCATCGGCGCCGGCGGCCTGGGTGTGCTCATTCTGACCTCCATCAGCCGCAGCGACATGTCGATGCTGCTGGTCGGCGCCGTACTGGTGAGCCTGCTGGCCATCATCGCCGACCTGCTGCTGCAAACCCTGCAACGTGCCCTGACTCCAGAAGGACTGCGCTCATGATCGAACTCAAGAACCTCAGCAAGACCTTCAACGTCAACGGCAAAGACGTCAAAGCCGTGGACGCCGTCAGCCTGACGGTCAACGAAGGCGAAATCTGCACCTTCCTCGGCCCATCGGGCTGTGGCAAGAGCACCACACTGAAGATGATCAACCGCCTGATCACGCCGACCTCGGGCCAAGTGTTCATCAATGGCGAAGACACCAGCGCCCTGGATGAGGTGACCCTGCGTCGCCACATCGGCTATGTGATCCAGCAGATCGGCCTGTTCCCCAACATGACCATCGAGGAGAACATCACTGTGGTGCCGCGCCTTCTGGGCTGGGACAAGAAACGCTGCCACGACCGTGCCCGCGAGCTGATGCACATGATCAAGCTCGAACCCAAGCAGTACCTGCAGCGTTACCCGCGCGAGCTGTCCGGTGGCCAGCAGCAGCGTATCGGCGTGATACGCGCCCTGGCGGCGGAAGCCCCGGTACTGCTGATGGACGAGCCGTTCGGTGCGGTCGACCCGATCAACCGCGAGATGATCCAGAACGAGTTTTTCGAGATGCAGCGGGCGCTGAACAAGACCGTGATCATGGTCAGCCACGACATCGACGAGGCCATAAAACTGGGCGACAAGATCGCCATTTTCCGCGCTGGCAAACTGCTGCAGCTGGACCACCCGGACACGCTGCTGGCACACCCGGTGGATGATTTTGTAAGCAACTTCGTCGGCCAGGACAGCACCCTCAAGCGCCTGCTGCTGGTGCGCGCCGAAGACGCTGCCGACAACGCGCCGTCGGTCAGCCCGCAGACGCCGGTCAGCGATGCCTTGGAGCTGCTCGATGAGCACGACCGCCGGTATGTGGTGGTGACCGATGGGCAGAACAAAGCCTTGGGTTATGTGCGCCGTCGCGACATGCACCGCCAGCAGGGCACCTGTGCCGATTTCCTGCGCCCGTTCAACGCCACGGCGTCGCACGACGAGCATTTGCGCATCCTGCTGTCGCGCATGTACGAGTTCAACCGCGCCTGGCTGCCGGTGCTGGATGCCGACCAGGTGTTCCTTGGCGAGGTGACCCAGGAGTCGATTGCTGCTTACCTGAGCTCCGGGCGTTCACGCGGGGCCAAGACCAGCATCGTGTCGCCAGCTGAGGCGGTGGCTTCCTGATAGACAGCCGGGGGCGCTTTGCGCCCCGGCCTATCAGCCAGACGCCGACCAGGGCAAGAGCAAGCATTTCCACCTGTCCGGTAACAAAAAATTTATGCGCGATTTCATGCACGGGCGTCCCACGCACGTGTGGCCATAAATATGAACACTTCAGCCGCTTCAGCCATTCATCGCGCGCCGATCAAAATCGCTCGATCCCCATGTGGCCGGCCTCAACCGCCAACAGGCCAACGACGCGCATTCCACAATTTTTTACGCCCTAAAGAGCGTGGGGAACATCTGCCGGTCACACGAGTCGGTTATTCAAATGCAGAGTGGCCGATCCGCGACGAACACGCTCGGATTACCTGTTGATCTTGCTGTCTTCACGCCCTAAAGTGCGCGCCGAACGTCCATGCTGGAAACGATCCATCCGGCTCAAGTACTGACGACGAGACAGCAAGGTCACCCGCCGCCGCATCCCTTGGCACGGTTGACCTTTTTGCTTTCGGCGACATGCCTTGGGAAGTAGGCGAACCAAAGTGGGGATACGGAGGGCGTTCAGTTTGCAGCCACTTATTCTTTCAGTTTGCCCATGGAGCCCTTGAGCATGTCGATCCAGGTCGAAGACTATTTCGCACGTGACACCTTCCAGAAAATGAAGGCGTTCGCCGACAAGCAAGAAACCCCTTTCGTACTCATCGACACACAGATGATCAGCAAGGCCTATGACGACCTGCGCGCCGGGTTCGAATTCGCCAAGGTGTACTACGCGGTCAAGGCCAACCCGGCTGTCGAGATCATCGACCTGCTCAAAGACAAAGGCTCGAACTTCGACATCGCCTCGATCTACGAGCTGGACAAGGTGATGAACCAAGGCGTCAGCGCCGACCGTATCAGCTACGGCAATACCATCAAGAAGTCCAAGGACATCCGCTACTTCTACGAGAAAGGTGTGCGCCTGTACGCGACCGACTCCGAGGCTGACCTGCGCAACATCGCCAAGGCCGCCCCAGGTTCGAAGGTCTACGTGCGTATCCTGACCGAAGGCTCGACCACCGCCGACTGGCCACTGTCGCGCAAGTTCGGCTGCCAGACCGACATGGCCATGGACCTGCTGATCCTCGCCCGCGACCTGGGCCTGGTGCCTTACGGCATCTCCTTCCACGTGGGTTCCCAGCAGCGCGACATCAGTGTTTGGGACGCCGCCATCGCCAAGGTCAAGGTGATCTTCGAGCGCCTGAAGGAAGAAGACGGCATCGTCCTCAAGCTGATCAACATGGGTGGCGGCTTCCCGGCCAACTACATCACCCGTACCAACAGCCTGGAAACCTACGCCGAAGAGATCATTCGCTTCCTGAAAGAAGACTTCGGTGACGACCTGCCGGAAATCATCCTTGAGCCAGGCCGTTCGCTGATCGCCAACGCCGGTATTCTGGTCAGTGAAGTGGTGCTGGTGGCGCGCAAGTCGCGTACCGCCGTCGAGCGTTGGGTGTACACCGACGTGGGCAAGTTCTCCGGCCTGATCGAAACCATGGATGAGTCGATCAAGTTCCCGATCTGGACCGAGAAGAAAGGCGAGATGGAAGAAGTGGTCATCGCCGGCCCGACCTGCGACAGCGCCGACATCATGTACGAGCACTACAAGTACGGCCTGCCGCTGAACCTGGCCATCGGTGACCGCCTGTACTGGCTGTCCACCGGCGCCTACACCACCAGCTACAGCGCCGTAGAGTTCAACGGCTTCCCGCCGCTCAAAGCCTACTACCTGTAAAGGCCTGACGCTCAGCCAGGCTATCGAGGCGCTGCAGTACAGAAACTGAACTGCAGCGCCTTTTTATTCTGTGACAGCGGGTTTGCCCAAGTGCCGGTAAACTTGCGCCCACGCAGCCCAATTCTCTGCGCACACACGTGCTGTCAGCTCTCGACCAGCGCCTCGACTCGCTCGCGGTACAACGCGATTACCGGCGCCAGCCGCGGATCGTTCTGCGAACTCAGGGTCTGGATACTGCTTTGCAGAAAACTCACCGACCCGTTCTCTGCAGCCTGGCGTAGCCAGGTCAATGCCTCGCTCATTTCGCCCTGCTCGATCAGCACCGTGGCATGGCTGAACTGGCCGCGAAAATCACCCGCATTGGCCGAGCGCCGATACCAGCGGCGGGCTTTTTGCGCATCCGCTTCACAGGCAATACCCGCTTCCAGATAGCGGCCCAGCATGTTCATCGAACGGGCGTGCCCGGCGTGCGCGGCACGGGTGTAGCAGGCCAGCGCCTGGGCCTGATCAGGCGGCACGCCACGGCCGGTGGCCAGCAGATTGCCAAGGTTGTACATGCCCCAGTCCAGCTCCGCGTCCGCCGCCTTGGCATATTCAATGGCCGCACCGGTAAGGTCCACCTCGCCGCCCCAGCCGTGTTCAAGGCAACGCCCGAGCATGTTCTGCGCCATGGCGCTGCCGCCCTTGGCCGCGATGGCGAACCAGCGCCGGGCAACACTGGCATCCTGCTCGATACCGCGGCCATCGAGCAGGATCTGCCCCAGCAACAGCTGCGCCTGCACCACGCCCTGCCCCGCCGCCGCCAGAATCGCCTGGGCGGCCTGGCCAGGGCTGTGTTCGAGCATGGCCTGCAGGCCTGCGACATCCACGGCCTGCTCACGACGCAATTGATAGCTCATGGCTCAGACCTCGGCCCAGCGGCGCAGCAGGTTGTGGTAGGTGCCAGTGAGCTGCAGCAACGAGGGGTGGTCCGGCACATCGGCGCCCAATGCGCGGATGGCGTTGTCCATCTCGAACAGCAACGTCCGCTGGCCATCGTCGCGGACCAGGCTCTGGGTCCAGAAAAACGCGGCATAGCGCGCCCCGCGGGTGACCGGGTTGACCTTGTGCAGGCTGGTGCCGGGGTACAGCACCAGGTCACCTGCCGCGAGCTTCACCTGTTGCACGCCATAGGTGTCCTGAATCACCAGCTCGCCACCGTCGTAGCTGCCAGGGTCGCTGAGAAACAGTGTCGAAGACAGGTCGGTGCGTACCCGCTCGGGGCTGCCCTTGGGCTGGCGCAGGGCATTATCGATATGGAAATCGAAGTTGCCGCCTTCGCGGTAGCAGTTGACCAACGGCGGATACACCTTGTGCGGCAGCGCCGCCGACATGAACAACGGGTTGCGCCACAGGCGGTCGATCAGTGCCGCGCCCAGCTCTTTGGCAAGCGCGTGGCCCTCGGGTAATTGCAGGTTGTGCTTGGCCTTGGCGGACTGGAAACCAGCGGTGACCTTGCCGTCGGCCCAATCAGCCTGCTCCAGGGCCTGGCGGATACGGCTGATTTCGTCAGCATCGAACAGCCCGGGGATGTGCAGCAGCATGGTGGAGACGCCTGAACGGAAAGGGTGTCAATGATATTGATTCCCTTTTGCGTGGCACAAGCCCCCCTGATCGGTTTGCTTGCCTTGCCACCTTTAACGCTGGTTTGTTTCAGCGCTGAGACAAAGGTGTAAAGAATGTAAATTTATAGCGAATGGTAACGAGTCTCAATTGTTACTGACATTCGATTACATTAGCATCCGCCGCCTTGATACCTTGGGGAAGGCCAAAACCATGCGCCACGTGCCAACTGCTGTGAGTTCACCACGCCTGCTCGCCTCTGCCATCGGCGTGGCAATCAGCGCAACCTCCGCCTATGCCGCAGACCCTGCAGCCACCGCCATTACCCTCGACGCCACCAGCATCAATGGCAAGGCCGAGCAGGCCAGCACCGAGTACAAAGTCGAGAAGGCATCGTCGCAGAAGTACACCGCCCCCTTGGTGGATACCCCTCGCTCGGTCACCGTAATCCCGCAACAAGTGATCAAGGACACCAGCGCCCTCAGCCTGCAGGATGCCCTGCGCACCGTGCCGGGTATTACCTTCGGCGCTGGCGAAGGCGGCAACCCGCAAGGGGACCGGCCATTCATTCGCGGCTTTGACGCCCAAGGCGACACCTACCTTGATGGGGTGCGTGACACCGGCGCGCAAACCCGTGAAATCTTCGCCGTCGAATCGGTAGAAGTGGCCAAGGGTCCAAACTCTGCCATTGGCGGCCGAGGCGCTGCCGGCGGCACCATCAACCTGGTGAGCAAGCGCGCGCACCTGGGCAACTCGCTGGACGGCGCCTGGACCTGGGGCAGTGACCAGACCCAGCGCTACACCTTCGATGGCAACTACCAGTTCAGCGACAGCGTGGCCGGGCGCCTGAACCTGATGACCCACGAAAGCAACGTCGCCGGCCGCGACAAAGTCAACTACGACCGCTGGGGCATCGCCCCGTCGCTGGCTTTCGGCCTGGGCACGCCTACACGGGTCAACCTCGATTACTACCACCTCGAAAGCGACGACCTGCCCGACTCCGGCGTGCCCTACACCGTGCCTGCCGGCGGCACCGGCAACCGCACCTCGGCCAACCCGAGCAAGCCGTACGCCGGCGGCGACAGCAGCAACTTCTATGGCCTGACCAGCCGCGACTTCCGCAAGAGCCGGGTCGACATCGCAACCTTCTCCATCGAACACGACCTGAGCGACGCGCTGACCCTCAAGAACACCCTGCGCCACGGCAACAGCATGCAGGACTACATCCTGACCCAGCCCGACGACAGCAAGGGCAACGTCAGTAATGGCACCGTCTGGCGCCGCGCCAACACCCGTGTCGGCAACACCGCGACCACCACCAACCAGACCGACCTGTTCGGCGAGTTCTACCTGGGCGGGCTGAAAAACAGTTTCTCCACCGGCATCGAACTGAGCCGCGAGCAGAGCCAGCGCTCCACCTACAACGTCAACACCGATACCACGCCCGGCACCCCCGGCAACTCCAGCAGTACCTGCCCGCCAGGCTCCGTCGGCCAGGGCAGCGGCTACAACTGCACCTCGCTGGGCAACCCGAACCCGGACGATCCGTGGAACGGCGCCATCTCGCGCAACTACGCAGGCACCACCACGCGTAGCAACACCGCCGCGATCTACGTGTTCGACACCCTCGAACTGACCCCGCAGTGGTTGCTGAACATGGGCCTGCGCTATGACCATTTCGACACCGAGTACCGTGGCTACAACGCCGACGGCTCGACAACGGTCAACAGCCGGGGCGTAGCGGCCAAGGGCGAGGACACCAGCGAGTTCGTCACCGGCCAGTTGGGCCTGGTGTGGAAGCCGGCAGACAACGGCAGTGTCTATGTTTCCTACGCCACCTCCGCCACGCCGCCCGGTGCTTTGCTCGGCGAAGGCATGGAAGGCAACCCGCTGGGCGGCACCACCGACCGCCCCGGCAACCTGCTGAGCAGCGACATGCAGCCGGAAGAGACCACCAACTACGAAATTGGCACCAAGTGGGATGTGTTCGACGAGCGTCTGTCCCTGACCGCCGCGCTGTTCCGCACCGAAAAAGAAAACGCCCGCGTGCAAGTGGGCACCACCACGTACGAAAACGTCGGGGAAACCCGTGTGCAGGGCATTGAGCTGTCGGCCAGCGGCAAACTGACCGAAAAATGGCAGGTGTTCGCCGGCTACACCTACCTGCAAGCGCGCCAGATCGACGGCGGGCCATTGGGCAAGGCCAATGACGGCAACCAGTTGCCAAATACGCCGAACAACAGCGCAAGCCTGTGGACCACCTACCAGCTCACGCCGAAACTGACCATTGGCGGCGGCGCCTTCTATGTCGACGATGTGTTCGGCAACGTTGCCAACACCACCATGGTCGACAGCTACGTGCGCTACGACGCCATGGCCGCCTACAAGTTGACCAAGAACATCAACCTGCAGTTGAACGTGCAGAACCTCACCGACGAGTTGTACTACGACAAGGCATTTTCCACCCACTTCGCCAACCAGGCAGCAGGGCGCACCGCGTTGCTGACCACCAGCGTGCACTTCTGAGCCCAGCCGCGCGATAACACCGCCGCCCCGTTCATCAGTGAACGGGGCGTTCGCGTATCAGGGCATAATGCACGCCGCACAACAGCCGGCCCGTAATACAAGGTAACGATCGTGGTGAAGAAGACACTGTTCCAGCTGCACTGGTTGTTTGGCATCAGCGCCGGGCTGGTGCTGGCCGTGATGGGGATCACCGGCGCGCTGTATTCGTTCCAGGACGAACTGCTGCGTGCCTTCAACGCCGATGTGCTGAAGGTCGAAGTCCGCGCTGAAGGCGTGCTGCCGCCAGCCGAGCTGGTACGCCGGGTCGAGGCCGAGCAAGGCGACAAGGTGGCCATGCTGTGGGTCGATGTGCGCGAAGGCAACGCAGCGCGAGTTTTCTTCACCCCGCCGCCTGGCGAACGCCGTGGCCAGCTGCGCTATGCCGACCCCTACACGGGCGAACTCAAGGGTGACGCCAGCGGCCAAGGCTTCTTCAACCTGATGCTGGACCTGCACCGGTTCCTGGCCATGGGCGAAACTGGCCGGCAGATCACCGGCGCCTGCACCCTGATGCTGATCTTCTTCTGCCTGTCCGGCCTCTACTTGCGCTGGCCGCGCAAGGCATTGAACTGGCGTACCTGGCTGACCCTGGACTGGGCCAAGAAAGGCCGCGCATTCAATTGGGACCTGCACGCCGTGTTCGGCACCTGGTGCCTGCTGTTCTACCTGCTGTTTGCGCTGACCGGGCTGTCCTGGTCGTATCAATGGTACAGCTCGGGGCTCAACGCGCTGTTGGCCGACGCCCCTGCTGGCGGTCAACAGAAACGCGGCGAAGGCCGTGGTGGCCGGCATGGCCCGCCCAAGGCCGACAAAAATGCGCCGCCGCTGCAGGTCGATTACGACGCCATCTGGGCCAACCTCAAGCAAGCGGCAGGCCCCAAGCTTGCCATGTACAACCTGCGCCTGCCGCCGGCAGGTGGGCAAACAGCCAACCTGTTCTACCTGCAGGAAGACGCCGCGCACCCACGCGCCTTCAATACCCTGGTGCTCGACCCGGCCACCGGCCAGGTCAAAAGCCACCAGCGTTACACCGAAAAATCATTCAAGACGCAGTTGCTGCAAAGCATCTATGCCTTGCACGTGGGCTCTTACTTCGGCCTGCCGGGGCGGATCATCCTCACTGCCGCAAGCCTGACCATGCCGTTGTTCTTCGTCACCGGCTGGCTGCTGTACCTCGACCGCCGCCGCAAAAAACGCCAGGTCCGCGTTGCCCGGGGTGCGGTGGACAAAGCCTGCGACAGCGGCGACAGCTGGCTGATCGGTTTTGCCAGCCAAAGCGGCTTTGCCGAGCAACTGGCCTGGCAGAGCGCCGGCCAGCTCCAGGCCGCAGGGCTGCCGGTGCAGGTGCGCGCGCTTGGCGAACTGGGCGAGCCCGAGCTGCGCCAGGCAAGGCGTGCGCTGTTTGTGGTCAGTACCTTCGGCGATGGCGAGGCGCCCGACAGCGCCCGCGCCTTCGAGCGCAAGGTCATCGGCCAGCCTTGGGCCCTGGCCCATCTGAACTATGCCGTACTGGCCCTGGGCGACCGCCAGTACCCGCACTTCTGCGGCTTCGCCCGCCGTTTGCAGGCCTGGCTCGGCGAGCGCGGTGCCAGCAGCGCGTTCAGCCCGGTGGAGGTCGACAACGCCGACCCTGCCGCACTGCAACGCTGGCAGCAAGCGTTGGCACAATTGACCGGTGCTCAGCCGGTGAGCGCCTGGCAGCCGCCCAGTTTTGGCAACTGGCGCCTGGTGCGCCGGGCGTTGATCAACCCTGGCAGCCAGGGCGCGCCGGTTTATCTACTGGGGCTTGAGCCCGAGGTTGCGGCCAGTTGGCAGGCCGGTGATCTGGTCGAGATCCTGCCGCGCAATAGCCAGGCCCGGGTCGAGGCGTTGCTCAGTGGCCTGGGGCTGGACGCACAGGCCCAGGTGCAACTCGAAGGCCTGAACGAAACCCTCGGTCAAGCCTTGGCTAGCCGCCAGCTACCGGCCAGCCGCGAGCACCTGGTCGGCTTGCACGCCCAGGCGCTGGTAGATGCGCTTATCCCCCTGGGCACCCGCGAATACTCCATCGCCTCCATCGCAAGCGACGGTGTGCTGGAGCTGATTGTGCGCCAGGAGCGCCATCCTGATGGCAGCCTTGGCCTGGGTTCGGGTTGGCTGACGGCCTACTTGCCAGTCGAAGCCAGCGTCAGCCTGCGCCTGCGCCGCAACAGCGGTTTCCACTTGCCACAAGGCAGCGCGCCGCTGGTACTGATTGGCAACGGCACCGGGCTTGCCGGCCTGCGCAGCCTGATAAAGGAGCGGGTTGCTGCGGGCGAGCAGCGCAACTGGCTGTTGTTCGGTGAACGCAACCGCGCCCACGACCTGCTGTGCGGCGAGGAGCTGCAGCACTGGCTGGCCAAGGGCGAACTGGCACGCCTGGACCTTGCGTTCTCGCGGGACCAGGCTGAAAAAGTCTATGTACAGGATGTGCTGTTGCACCAGGCAGCAGAACTCAAGCGTTGGGTCGATGAGGGTGCGTTCATCTACGTCTGCGGCAGCCTGCACGGCATGGCCGCCGGCGTCGACGCAGCCCTGCATGGCGTGCTTGGCGAAACGCAGGTGCAGCAGTTGATCGAGGACGGGCGTTATCGGCGGGATGTGTACTGACACTGGGACGCATCGCGGAGCAGTTTGCTTTTGATTGTGTAGGAGCGGCCTAGTGTCGCGACGGGGTGCGAAGCAGCCCCAAGATCTGAGCACCATACAGAATCGCCGGGGCTGCTTCGCACCCCGTCGCGACACAAGGCCGCTCCTACAGAAGGCCGAACCACCGCGATTGGCCCTCAGTGCAACTCGAAACTATCTGCGTCCATGTGTGCCGGGAACCGAGTGCGGTAGCTGGCAAGCTCTGCGGCACTCAACACCACGGTGAACACCCCATCGGCCTCCCCCGCGCTCAGCAGGCTCTCGCCCTGGAAGTCCAGCACCTGGCTGTCGCCAGAATAGGCAAACCCCTTGCCGTCCGTACCCACCCGATTGACCGCTGCCACATAGCACAGGTTTTCGATGCCCCGCGCCGGTAGCAGACGGTTCCAGTGCAGGCGCCGCGCTGCCGGCCAGTTGGCGGTGTACAGCAGCAGGTCGGTGTCCTGGGCATCACGGCTCCACACCGGGAAGCGCAAGTCGTAGCAGATCAGCGGGCGAACCCGCCACCCCTTGAGCTCGAACTGCATCTGACGCTCACCGGGGGTGTAGTGCTTGTGCTCACCGGCCATGCGGAACAGGTGGCGCTTGTCGTAGTGCAGAATCTCGCCGTCCGGGCGCGCCCAGAGCAGGCGGTTGCGGTGGCTGCCATCTGCGGCTTGGATGATCACGCTGCCGGTAATCACCGCCCCGGCCTTCTTCGCCTGGGCCTTGAGCCATTTGTAGGTGGGGCCGTTTTCCGGCTCGGCGAGGCGTTCGGACTCCATCGAAAAACCGGTGGTGAACATCTCCGGCAGCACCACCAGGTCCACGTCGCCCGCCTGGCCGATCAGTTCTTCGAAGTGGGCGTAGTTGGCCTCGCGGTCCTGCCAGGCCAGGCTGGTCTGCACCAGCGCGACGTTGAGGTCAGGCAATGTACTCAGATCGCGCATAGTCGTTGCGCTGCCTGTTGCAGCGTCTCCTCACGTTTGGCAAAGCACAGGCGCACCAGGCGCTGTTCGGGGATGGGTTGCTGGTAGAACACCGACACCGGAATGCTCGCAACGCCATGCTCGCGAGTCAGCCACTCGGCCATGTCGACGTCGTTCAGGTCGGGCCGAATATGCGAATAGTCCACCAGCTGGAAATACGTGCCCGGTGTCGGCGTGAAGCTGAAACGCGAGCCCTGCAGCAGGTTGCAGAACAGATCGCGTTTGGCCTGATAGAAGCCCGGCAACTCGTCGATGTGCTCAGGGTGCTCGGCCATGAAATCGGCCAGGGCGCACTGCAACGGCGTAACGCAGCAGAAGTTGACGTACTGGTGCACCTTGCGCAGTTCTGCGCTCAGCGCAGGCGGCGCAATCACGTAGCCGGTTTTCCAGCCGGTCACGTGGTAGGTCTTGCCAAACGAACTGATCACGAACGCCTTCCGGTACAACTGCGGGTGAGCCAGCACGCTGGCATGGCGTACACCGTCGTAAATCAGGTGCTCGTAAACCTCGTCGCTGAGCAGGTAAATATCACGCTCAGCAATCAGGGCGGCCAGTTGGTCGAGGTCGGCCCGGCTGACCAGCGCACCGCTGGGGTTGTGCGGCGAGTTAAGCACGACCATGCGCGTACGCGGGCTGAGTGCGTCGCTGAACCTCTGCCAGTCGATACCGAAGCTGCCGTCCGCCAACGGCACATGCACGCAGCGCCCACCGGCCAGTTCCACCGCCGGTTCGTAGCTGTCGTAGCAAGGGTCGAAGACAATCACCTCATCGCCTGGGTGGATCACCGCCTGAATGGCGCAGAAGATCGCTTCGGTAGCGCCTGGGGTGATAGTTACCTCGTGGTCGGCATCAACGCCAACCCCGTACAGCCGGGAAACCTTGGCCGCTACCTGCTGACGCAGGGCCGGCAGCCCGGTCATGGGGGCGTATTGGTTGTGCCCGGCCGCCACGTGCCGGCCGACCGCATCCAGTAACGCCTGGGGGCCGTTGAAATCGGGGAAGCCTTGGGAAAGGTTGAGCGCACCGGTCTGCACAGCCAGTTGCGACATGGTGGTGAAGATGGTCGTGCCGACGTTCGGCAGTTTGCTGCGGATCATGGGGCCCTCTTTCCCGGGGATTGAGGGGTATAAGCTACTCGCTTGGCGCTTCAAGCTACAAGAAAAAGCGCGGGGAATTACCGCCTGCTCTTTCTTGCAGCTTGCTGCTTAAGGCATGACGCGGTGTCAGCGCTTGTCGCGGCGCTTCTTCTCGGCCTTCTTGTGGTGCGACATCAGGCGGCGCTTCTTGTTGACCTGGCGGTCGGTGAGGGTGTTCTTGTTGCCCTCGTACGGGTTCTCACCGCCTTTGTATTCAATGCGGATCGGCGTGCCGACCAGCTTGAGTACGCGGCGGTAGGTGTTTTCCAGGTAACGCGAGTACGACTTGGGCACTTTCTCGGTCTGGTTGCCGTGAATCACGATCAGCGGCGGGTTGGCGCCACCCAGGTGAGCGTAGCGCAGTTTGATGCGGCGGCCGTTCACCAGCGGCGGCTGGTGCTCGCTGACGGCGTCTTCGAGGATCTGCGTCAGGCGGCTGGTCGGCCAGCGGGTAACCGCCGACTTGAACGCAGCCTGCACCGACTTGTACAGATTGCCCACGCCGGTGCCGTGCAAGGCCGAAATGAAGTGGATGTCGGCAAAGTCGACGAAGAAAAGCCGGCGCTCAAGCTCGGTCTTGACGTAGTCGCGCTCGCCCGACTCCATGCCGTCCCACTTGTTCAGCGCGATCACGATGGCGCGCCCCGCCTCCAGGGCAAAGCCCAGCAGGTTGAGGTCGTGGTCTACCACGCCTTCGCGGGCGTCCATCACGAAGATCACCACGTTGGCGTCTTTGATCGCCTGCAGGGTCTTCACCACCGAGAACTTTTCGACTTCCTCGTGGATCTTGCCGCGCTTGCGCACGCCTGCGGTGTCGATGAATGTGTACTTGTCACCATCTCGCTCGAACGGGATGTAGATACTGTCGCGGGTCGTACCCGGCTCGTCGTAGACCACCACGCGCTCTTCACCCAGCATGCGGTTGACCAGCGTCGACTTGCCCACGTTCGGGCGGCCGATGATGGCGATCTTGATGCCATCTTTTTCGCTTGGGCCAGGAATACGGACGGCTTCTTCGCCTTCGGCGACTTCCATGGCCAGCGCGTCGTCTTCGGCGTCACGCGGGATATGGCCGAGCACCGATTCCATCAGGGCGTTGATGCCACGGCCTTGGGAGCCGGCCACCGGAATGGCGTTGCCCATGCCCAGCGGCGAGAACTCGGCGCGGGCGATGTCCGGGTCGATGTTGTCGATTTTGTTGGCAACCAGAATGGCCGACTTGTTGCGCTTGCGCAGGTGGTCGGCAATCATCTGGTCAGCAGCGGTCATGCCGGCACGGGCATCGACCAGAAACAGCACATAGTCGGCTTCTTCGATGGCCATCAGCGACTGCTCGGCCATCTTCTCGTCCATGCCCACTTCGTCACCGGTGATACCACCGGTGTCGACCAGGATGAACGAACGACCCTGCCAACTGGCATCGCCGTACTGGCGGTCACGGGTCAAACCCGACAGGTCACCGACGATGGCATCGCGGGTCTTGGTCAGGCGGTTGAACATGGTGGATTTGCCGACATTGGGCCGGCCCACCAGGGCGATTACGGGAACCATGCGGCTCTCCACTCTTGAATTCTTGAAAATGCAAAGGCCGCTGCAAAGCAGCGGCCGGAGTTCGGGCGGCGCATCATGCACCGCGGCTCAAGCCCGCAAGCGAGCTCAAGCATAGCTTCAGCGGATGGTCAGCGCCTCGAGCTTGCCGCTGTTGCCATAGACATAGATGGTGTCGCCGACCACAAGTGGACGGGCGCGCAGGCCATCGCTGTCGATACGCTCACGGCCGACAAAGCGGCCATCGACCTGGCTCAGCAGGTGCAGGTAACCCTCGAAGTCACCCACCGCTACGTAGCTTGAGAACACTTCCGGCGCCGTCAGCTGGCGGCGCGCCATGCTGTCGTTGCTCCACAGGGCGCTGGAAGAACGCTCATCGACACCTTCCACGGTGCCCGAAGCCAGGCTCACGTAGACGTTGCCAAAGCCCTGTGCGACACCGACATAGCTGGAGGCATCGCGCTGCCACAGCACACGCCCGCTTTCCAGCTCCAGGCCCGCTACGCGGCCCTGATAGGTGCTGACGTACAAGGTACCGCCCGACAGCAGCAAGCCACCGTCGATATCGACCACGCGGTCCAGCTCCGAACGGCCCTGTGGAATGGCCACGCGGCTTTCCCACACCGGCACGCCGTTGCTGATATCCACAGCCACCACTTTACCGGTGGACAGGCCGGCAACGGCCAGCTGGTTGGTCACGATGGGGGCACCGGTACCACGCAGTGTCAGCACCGCAGGGGTGCTTTCGTAGATCCAGCGACGGTCGCCAGTTGCAGCGTCCAGGCCGATCAGACGGTCGTCCTGGGTCTGCACGACCACCACGTCGCCGTTGTTGGCAGGCGGTGCCAGCACTTCGCTGGTCACCCGCGAACGCCAGCGCTCTTCACCGGTGCTGGAGTCGAGGGCGACCACTTCACCTTTGAGGGTGCCGACCATGACCAGGCCGTAACCTACGCCGACGGCGCCGGATACTGGCAGATCGAGGTCTTTTTTCCAGGCCACGTCGCCGTTGTTACGGTCGAGGGCGAACACCTTGCCGTTGACGTCAGCGGCGTAGATGCGGTCGTTTTCGATGGCGGGCACCAGGGTGTTGTACGTCTCACCCTGGCCGTCACCGATCGAACGGCTCCACTGCTTCTTCAGCACCACTTCCTCGGTGAACTTGGTCAGTTCGGCCGGGGGCAGTTCCTTCTTGCTGTTGCTGCTGCAACCTGCGGCCAGTACGGCGAGGGTGAGCACAGCTGCTTGTTTCCAACCCTTCACTTCAGGCGTCCCCTTTGGCCAGGTCATCCAGCTTCAGTTGCAGGCCACCGATCGCGGCGTCGTCAGACAGCGCGGCCTTGGCTTTCTCGTAGGCACTGTGTGCGTCATCGGCACGGCCCAGTTGTACCAGCAAATCGCCCTTGAGCTCCTCGCGGCTGGCCTGGAACGCCTTGTCGGTGTCGCCATCGAGCAGTTTCAGCGCGTCCTCGGCCTTGTCCTGCGCGGCAAGCACACGGGCCAGGCGCTGGCGCGAGATTTCGCCGAGGGTCGCATCGGCGGGTTTGTCCAGCACCGACTTGAGCTCGGCAGCGGCGTCATCGAGCTTGCCGCTGTCGACCGCGACCTTGGCCACGAACAGGCTGCCGTATTGGGCATAGGCGGTGCCGCCGAACTCGCTCTTGAGCTTGCCCGACAGTTCTGCAACCTTGCCGGCGTCCGGCTCGCCACTTGGGGTCAGCGAGGTTTCCAGCAGCGCCTGGTACAGTGCGGAGGCGCCCTGGGACTGGTTGTTCTGGTACTTGTGCCAGGTCTGCCAGCCCATCACTACCACGCCAGCCAGCAAGGCACCGGTCAGCAACGGCTTGCCGTTGCGGTTCCACCAGTCCTTTACGCCTGCCAGATCATCATCATCGGTACTCGACACCCCAATACTCCTTTTCGCCTATTCGTTGTTGAACCGCGTTACGCTTGGGCGATCGCGGTTTCCAGGTGCTCGGCAAGAGCATCCCAGGCAATGTTCTGTTGTTCGCCCTGGCCGCGCAGGGGCTTGACGCCGATTTGCTGCTTCGCGAGCTCGTCGTCGCCCAAAATCAGCGCGAACAGCGCGCCGCTCTTGTCGGCTTTCTTGAACTGGTTCTTGAAGTTGCCGCCGCCGGCGTTGACCGCCAGGCGCAGGTGCGGCAGACGATCACGCAGTTGCTCGCTGAGCTTCAGGCCAGCCAGCTCTGCCTGCTCGCCAAAGGCGCACAGGTAAACGTCGAGGGTCCGGCTGATCGACTCAGGCACTTTGCCCAGGGTTTCGATCAGCAGCAGCAGGCGTTCGATACCCATGGCAAAGCCAACGCCGGTGGTCGGCTTGCCGCCCATCTGCTCGACCAGGCCATCGTAGCGGCCACCGGCGCAGACCGTGCCTTGGGCGCCGAGCTTGTCGGTGACCCATTCGAATACGGTCTTGCTGTAGTAGTCCAGGCCACGCACCAGCTTGGTGTTGATCACGAACGGAATGCCGGCTGCATCCAGGCGGGCCTTCAAGCCGTCGAAGTGCACGCGGGACTCTTCGTCCAGGTACTCTTCAAGCTTGGGCGCGCCCACCAGGGCGGCCTGGGTGGCTTCGTTCTTGCTGTCGAGAATGCGCAGCGGGTTGCTCTGCAAGCGGCGCTTGCTGTCTTCGTCCAACTGATCGATACGCCCGGACAGGAACTCGACCAGCGCCTCACGGTAGCGCGCGCGGGCTTCGCTGGTGCCCAGGCTGTTGAGCTCCAGGGTCACAGCGTCCTGGATACCCAGCGACGCCCACAGGCGCCAAGTGAGCATGATCAGTTCGGCATCGATATCGGGGCCTGCCAGGTTGAACACCTCGACACCGATCTGGTGGAACTGGCGATAGCGCCCCAGCTGCGGGCGCTCGTGGCGGAACATCGGGCCGACGTACCAGAGCTTCTGTACCTGGCCATTACCGATGATGCCGTGCTCGAGCACAGCGCGCACGCACGCAGCGGTGCCTTCAGGGCGCAAGGTCAGCGAGTCCTTGTTGTCCTGGAAGGTATACATCTCTTTTTCGACGATGTCGGTCACTTCACCGATGGAGCGCTTGAACAGCTCGGTGAACTCGACGATCGGCGTGCGGATCTGGCTGTAGCCGTAGCTGTCCAGCAGGCCGGCCACGGTGCCCTCGAAGTAGCGCCACAGCGGCGACTGCTCGGGCAGGATGTCGTTCATGCCACGAATGGCTTGCAGCGATTTGCTCACGAAAAGTCCTTACGAATCTGTGTGTCAGCCGCGGGCGATCAGTGCCGCGTCGGCCTCGACCTTCTCGGCCGCTTTCTGGCGAATCAGCTTTTCCAGCTCATCCACCAGGTTGTCGTTGTTCAGTTTTTGCGCAGGTTTGCCATCGATGTACACCAGGTTCGGCGTACCGCCAGTCAGCCCGACATGGGCTTCCTTGGCTTCGCCGGGGCCATTGACCACACACCCGATCACCGCCACGTCCAGCGGCACCAACAGGTCTTCCAGACGCCCTTCGAGGTCGTTCATGGTCTTGACCACATCGAAGTTCTGCCGCGAGCAGCTCGGGCAGGCGATGAAGTTGATGCCCCGCGAGCGCAGGCGCAGCGATTTGAGGATGTCGTAGCCGACTTTCACTTCTTCGACAGGGTCTGCGGCCAGGGAAATACGGATGGTGTCACCGATGCCTTCGGCCAGCAGCATACCGAGGCCCACGGCAGATTTCACCGTGCCTGAGCGCAGGCCACCGGCTTCGGTGATGCCCAGGTGCAGCGGTTGGACGATCTGGCGGGCCAGCAGGCGGTAGGCTTCGACGGCCATGAACACATCCGAGGCCTTGACGCTGACCTTGAAGTCCTGGAAATCCAGGCGGTCGAGGTGCTCGACGTGACGCAGGGCCGATTCGACCAGCGCCTGGGGCGTAGGCTCGCCGTACTTCTTCTGCAGGTCCTTTTCCAGCGAGCCTGCGTTGACCCCGATACGGATCGGGATACCACGGTCGCGGGCAGCATCGACCACCGCGCGCACACGGTCTTCACGGCCAATGTTGCCGGGGTTGATGCGCAGGCAATCGACGCCAAGCTCAGCCACACGCAGGGCGATCTTGTAGTCGAAGTGAATATCAGCGACCAGCGGCACGCTGACCAGCTGCTTGATCTTGCCGAAGGCTTCGGCGGCGTCCATGTCGGGCACCGAAACCCGCACGATATCGACACCGGCATCGACCAGGCGCTGGATCTGCCCGACCGTGGCCGCCACATCGTTGGTATCGGTGTTGGTCATGCTCTGCACCGCGATGGGGGCATCGCCGCCCACCGGCACATTGCCGACCCAGATTTTGCGGGATTCGCGCCGTTTGATCGGAGATTCGCCGTGCATGACTTACTGTCCCAACTTCAGGCGAGCGGTCTCGCCACTGGTGAACGGGGCGACATCGACCGCCTGGCCGTTATAGCTCACCTGGGCGCCACGGGCGAAGCCCAGGCGTACCGCGAACGGTGGCTGGCCGGTCAGCTCCAGGCTGTCGCCCTTGCGCTTGATGGCACTGAACAGCACCTTGCCGTTGCCATCGGAAACTTGCGTCCAGCAGTCGGCAACATACTGGATGTGCACCTTGGCGCTGCCTGCAGCGGCTGCAGCAGGCTCAACGGCCGGTGCGGTGGCTGCAACGGCAGGCGCCGCAGCGGGAGCAGCGGGTGTAGGCGCGGTGACTGGCGGGGTAACGACCACAGGCTGGGCCGGGGTGCTTTCGGCAGCCGGGGCTTGCTCGGTGGCAGCGGGCGCAGCCTCGCTGGTGGCAGGCTCCAGCGGCAACACCTGGGTTTGAGGTTGTTGCGCCTCGCTGACGGCCTGGTCTTCAGGCTCGTCCAGCGGGTGAATCTGGGTAGTGCCGTCGGCGCTTTCGACTTCGACGTGCTCCAGGGCAATCTTGGCCAGGTCCTTGCCGCGCAGGCTGCCCTGGTCCTGCCACCAGACGAAGCCCCCGCCGACCACTGCAACCAGCAGCAGCAGGCTGACCACCCGCAGGATGTTATGCGACATGCGCACCGGTTCTTCGATACGGCCAAGGGCATGTACATCGCTGCCCTGGGCGTGGCTGCCGGTGAACTGGTCGAAAGCGGCCACGAGCGGCGCCTGGTCCATATCCATCAGTTTGGCGTAGGCACGGATATAACCACGGGCAAAGGTGTGCCCCGGCAGTTTGTCGAAGGCACCGGTTTCAAGGTTATTCAGCGAAGAAACCGTAAGGTTGAGCCGTTTTGCGACCTCAGCCTGGCTCCAGTCCCGCTGTTCGCGGGCCTGACGCAAGACATCACCGGGGTTGTGGCGAGGCGCTGCTGCTACTTCGGTGTGCGCGGCTTTCATCGTTGCTCCGACAGGTATTGCTGATATTCCGGCGTACCGGGATAAAGTCGTTGTAATTGCTGGCCCAATTGGGCAGCGGTGCCCTGCTGGTCAAGGGCGCTGGCCAGGCGAACGCCCAGCAGCAGGCTACGGGCATTCTGGTCGCTCAGCTGGCTGAAACGATCGTAGTAATCCCGCGCCGGCACATAATGCCTGTTTTCGTAGGACAACTCAGCCATTTCAAGCAACGCACGGGGTTGCCGCTGATTGAGCCGAAGCGCCTTTTCAAGATACGCATGGGCCTGTTCGGCCTCACCAAGCCTGCGTGCCGTCAGGCCAAGGTTCTCGTAGACCCGGGAGCGCTCAGGATACAGGGTATCGGCCGCTGCCTGACGAAACATTGCCTGGGCATCGGCAAAACGGCCTTGAGCATATAGGAAACTGCCGAAGTTGTTGCGGATTCGCGTATCGGCAGGCCGCACCGCCAGGGCTTTTTCGAAGTGCTGCAGCGCCAATTGCGGCTCGCCCTCGGCCTGGAACACCAAGGCCAACGCCGCGTGGGCATCGGCATCGCTGCTGTTCAGGGCCAGCGCCTGGATCAACGGTGCCTTGGCTTGCCCGGCCAGACCCTGCTGCAAATAGCCCAGCCCCAACTGCACATACGCCCTGCCCGCCTCTTCACGCCCTTGCCGAGTGGCAAGCGGATCGCCCGCACCGCCCGAAACGCAGCCGGCCAGCAACGCAAGCATGAGGATCGACAGCGCGGCGCGCAGGGTCATGGCTACAGGGCTCGTCAGAGACGCGGTGCGCTGTCTTGCGGCTCGTCGCTGGCAAGCTGACGCACTGCGATATAGCGCTCGCTGCGGCGGGTGCGGTCATTGACCTGCCCGACCAGCTGGCCACAGGCGGCGTCGATGTCTTCGCCACGGGTGGTGCGGGTGGTGACGTTGAAGCCACCGTGGTGCAGCAGGTCCTGGAAGCGACGAATGGCATTGTTGCTCGGCCGCTCGTAGCCCGAATGCGGGAACGGGTTGAACGGGATCAGGTTGATCTTGCACGGAACATCGCGCAGCAACTCGATCATTTGCGCAGCATGCTCAGGCTGGTCGTTGACGTCCTTGAGCAGGGTGTACTCGACGGTCAGGACGCGCTTGCCGCCGAGGGTTGCCATATAGCCCATGCACGACTCGAGCAGCACCTTGAGCGGGTACTTCTTGTTGATCGGCACCAGCTGGTTGCGCAGTTCGTCGTTGGGTGCGTGCAGCGACAGTGCCAGGGACACGTCGATATGCTTGGCCAGTTCGTCGATCATTGGCACTACACCCGAGGTGGAGAGCGTGACGCGACGTTTGGAAATGCCGTACCCGAGGTCATCCATCATGATTTTCATGGCGGCGATGACGTTATCGAAGTTCAGCAGGGGCTCGCCCATACCCATCATGACCACGTTGGTAATAGCGCGGTCGACTTTGGCAGGGACGGTCCCGAAGGATTTGTTGGCAAGCCACACCTGGCCGATGACTTCAGCGGCGGTGAGGTTGCTGTTGAAGCCTTGCTTGCCGGTGGAGCAGAAACTGCAGTCCAGGGCGCAGCCGGCTTGCGACGAGACGCAGAGCGTACCGCGGTCGTCGGTGGGGATGTAGACGGTTTCGACGCAGCTGCCGGAGGCAACGCGGATGACCCATTTACGGGTACCGTCTGCGGAAATGTCTTCGCTGACCACTTCCGGGGGGCGAATCTCGGCAACGGCCTCGAGCTTTTCGCGCAAGACCTTGCCTACGTTGGTCATGGCAGAGAAATCTGACACGCCAAAATGGTGAATCCATTTCATCACCTGGCCGGCACGGAAGCGTTTCTCCCCGATCGAGTCGAAGAACTGTTCCATTTCCGGCTGGGTCAGGCCCAACAGGTTGATTTTGCCAGTAGATGTCGTCATGGATTCACCCTCACCCGTAAGCTTTCGCTTAGCGAGTGGTTACCTCGGTAGCTGCGAAGAAGTAAGCGATTTCGCGAGCAGCAGCGGCTTCGGAGTCCGAACCGTGAACGGCGTTGGCGTCGATGGACTCGGCGAAGTCAGCACGGATGGTGCCGGCAGCAGCTTCTTTAGGGTTGGTAGCGCCCATCAGCTCGCGGTTGCGGGCAATGGCGTTCTCGCCTTCCAGAACCTGAACGACAACCGGACCGGAAGTCATGAAGGCAACCAGCTCACCGAAGAAGCCACGAGCGCTGTGCTCGGCGTAGAAGCCTTCGGCTTCGGCTTTGGACAGTTGCTTCATTTTCGAAGCAACGATTTTCAGGCCGGCTTCTTCAAAGCGGGAAGTGATCTTGCCGATGACGTTTTTGGCAACTGCGTCAGGCTTGATGATCGAGAAAGTACGTTGAACAGCCATGGAAAACTCCAGAAATATTAGTGTTACGAAAAATTAAACCCGCGAATTATACGCGGGTTCCAGGGGATTGCCTAACCTGCAGCGTGCGCTTAGTCGGCTTCGTCAATCCAGGCCGCCTGGATGGCCTCGAGTACTTTTTCGCCGCCGCGGGACGGATCGTCGCTGAATGCTGGCAACGCCAGCACCCAACGGTGCAGATCGACGAAATTCACATAACGAGGATCGACTTCCGGCTTGCTTTCTGCAAGCTCAATGGCGATCTCAAGTACATCAACCCATTTCAGACTCATGCAGACAGCCCTCAGTGCGGCGCTTCGGCGGCGTGGTTGAGCGAGTACTTGGGGATCTCGATGGTGATGTCCTGGTCGGCCACCACCACCTGGCAACCCAGGCGCGACTGCGCCTCCAGGCCCCAGGCCTTGTCCAGCATGTCTTCTTCGAGCTCATCGGCTTCTGCAAGCGAGTCGAAACCCTTGCGCACGATGCAGTGGCATGTGGTGCAGGCCTTGACGCCGCCACAGGCGCTTTCCATCTCGATGTGGTGATCGTGGGCCAGCTCCAGGATGTTGGTCCCGGTGGCCACTTCCACGGTCAGCCCTTCGGGGCAGAATTTTTCATGCGGCAGGAATGTCACCAGCGGCATCGGTTACTCCTCGATCTCATTCAGGTTGCGCCCGGCCAGTGCGGCTTTGACCGTCGAATCAAGGCGACGGGCGGCAAATGCATCGGTCACCTGCGACAGACGGCGAGTCTGCTGCTCGATGGCTGGGCCATCGGTGCCGGTAAGCAAATCACGTAGTTCCTGCATCTGGAATGCGATGGCGTCGCGCTCGTCAGTGCTGAGCAGACGCTCGCCATCGGCGTCCAGGGCGCCTTGTACCGCTTCGAGCAGGCGCTCGGCGTCGACCTGATGCTCGCGCAACTGGCGGGCGGTCTTGTCGGTGCTGGCGTGCTCGAACGAATCCTTGAGCATGCGGGCGATTTCCCCGTCGGTCAGCCCATAGGATGGTTTGACCTGGATGCTCGACTCCACGCCCGAACCCAGTTCGCGGGCGGCAACGCTGAGCAGGCCATCGGCATCGACCTGGAAGGTGACGCGAATTTTCGCCGCACCTGCAACCATGGCCGGAATACCGCGCAGCTCGAAGCGCGCCAGTGAACGGCAATCGCTGATCAGCTCACGCTCGCCCTGCAGGACGTGGATCATCATGGCCGACTGGCCGTCTTTGTAGGTGGTGAACTCCTGGGCGCGGGCCACCGGGATGGTGGTATTGCGCGGGATCACCTTTTCCATCAGCCCGCCCATGGTTTCAAGGCCGAGCGACAGTGGAATGACATCGAGCAGCAACAGCTCGCCGCCTTCACGACGGTTACCGGCCAGCGTGTCAGCCTGGATGGCAGCACCGATGGCGACCACCTGGTCCGGGTCGATGGAGGTCAGCGGCGCGCGGCCAAACAACGTGCCGACGGCTTCACGCACGCGCGGTACGCGGGTGGAGCCACCCACCATTACCACCGCGCCGACTTCGTCCAGCTCGACACCACTGTCGCGCACGGCGCGGCGGCAAGCCTTGAGGCTGCGCGCGATCATCGGCTCGATCATGGTTTCAAAGGTGGCGCGGCTCAGCTCACCCTGCCAAGCGCCGTGACGAACAGTGACGGTGTCGCTGTCGGTCAGGGCTTGCTTGGCGGCGCAGGCGGTCTGCAGCAGCAGGCGCTGGGTGGCGGGGTCGAGGTCGGCAGACAGCCCCGCCTGCTCGATGATCCAACCTGCGACGGCGTGGTCGAAATCATCGCCGCCCAGCGCGGTATCGCCACCGGTGGCCAGCACCTCGAACACCCCGGCGGTCAGGCGCAGGATGGAAATATCGAACGTGCCACCGCCAAGGTCGAAGATCGCCACCACGCCTTCGGCGTTCTGGTCCAGGCCGTAGGCCACGGCAGCCGCGGTAGGCTCGTTGAGCAGGCGCAGCACGTTCAGGCCGGCGAGCCTGGCAGCATCCTTGGTGGCCTGGCGCTGGGCATCGTCGAAGTAGGCAGGCACGGTGATCACCGCACCGACCAGCTCGCCGCCGAGGGTTTCTTCGGCGCGCTGGCGCAGCACCTTGAGAATGTCGGCAGACACCTCGACCGGGCTTTTGGCGCCCTGCACCGTGGTGATGAACGGCATGTGCGACTCGCCGCCGACAAAGCGGTAAGGCAGTTGCTCACCCAATTGCTTGACGTCGGCAAGGCCGCGCCCCATCAGGCGCTTGACCGAAAGAATGGTGTTCAACGGGTCGCTTGGCGCAGCGATGCGCGCAGCCAGGCCAACCTCGATGCCAGCGTCCAGGTAACGCACCGCCGAGGGCAGAATGACATTACCGTCGGCATCGGGCAGCGGTTCGCTGCGCCCGCTGCGTACAGCTGCGACGAGAGAATTGGTGGTGCCCAGGTCGATCCCCACCGCCAGGCGGCGCTGGTGCGGTTGCGGGGTCTGACCGGGTTCGGCGATCTGCAGTAGGGCCATGCTTATCTGAATACCTTAGGCGTCATCACGGGCAACGCCGGGTTAATCGTCGAGGCGCTCTTCGAGTTGGCGCACTTCTTGGGCGAGCTTGTCGAGGAACTGCATGCGGCGCATCAGGCGCTCGGCCTGCTCGCGCTCGGCGGGGTTGTCCCAACAGCTGGCAAAATCGTCGTTGAGCGTGTCCTGGGCAGCCTTCAGGCGCTTTTTGAACACGGCAACGCCGTCGAGGTCGGCTTCGTCCTGCAGGTCTTCGAGCTCTTCGCGCCACTGCATCTGCTGCAGCAGGAAGTCCGGGTCATGCACGGTGACTTCCTGGGGCACTTCGTGGCCGCCTATGGCCAGCAGATAACGGGCGCGACGCGGCGCACTGCGCAGCGTCTGGTAGGCATCGTTGAGGGCGGCAGACTTTTCCAGGGCCACGCGCTGCTCGCGCTCGGAAGCGTCGGCAAAGCGGTCCGGATGGACCTCACGGGCCAGTTCGCGGTAACGCGTGGCCAGTTTGTCGAGGTCCAGGCAAAAGCCGGGCTGCAGGTCGAACAGTGCAAAATGACAAGGAGTACCCACGGCCAGCCTCAAACGTTGAAGCTTTCGCCGCAGCCACACTCACCGCGCACGTTGGGGTTGTTGAACTTGAAGCCTTCGTTCAACCCTTCCTTGACGAAGTCCAGCTCGGTGCCGTCCAGGTAAACCAGGCTTTTCGGATCGATGATGATCTTCACGCCATGGTTTTCGAACACCTTGTCTTCGCCGGCCACGTCGTCGACGAACTCCAGCACGTAGGCCAGGCCCGAGCAGCCGGTGGTGCGCACGCCGAGGCGAATGCCCTCACCTTTGCCGCGCCCGTCGAGGGAGCGGCGAATGTGGTTGGCGGCGGCTTCTGTCATGCTGATAGCCATCGGGAACTCCTTACCTTGCAGTTAGATCAAGCCTTTCTTCTGCTTGTAGTCGCGAACAGCTGCCTTGATGGCATCTTCGGCGAGTACCGAGCAGTGGATCTTGACCGGCGGCAACGCCAACTCTTCAGCCAGCTGGGTGTTCTTGATGGTTTCGGCTTCGTCCAGGGTCTTGCCCTTCATCCACTCGGTGGCGAGGGAGCTGGAAGCGATGGCCGAACCGCAGCCGTAGGTCTTGAACTTGGCGTCTTCGATGATGCCTTGCTCGTTGACCTTGATCTGCAGACGCATCACGTCACCGCACGCTGGAGCGCCGACCATGCCGGTACCGACATCCGGGTCCTCGGCGTTCATCTTGCCGACGTTACGTGGGTTTTCGTAGTGGTCGATGACCTTTTCACTGTATGCCATGGTGCAATTCCTTCCTCATCAGGGAGCCGCTCTTGCCGGCGACTGCTTAGTGGGCGGCCCACTCGATCTTGGAGATGTCGACGCCGTCTTTGTACATGTCCCAAAGAGGCGACAACTCACGCAGTTTGTTGACCGCTTCGCAGACTTTCTGCGCCGCGTAGTCGACTTCTTCTTCGCTGGTGAAGCGGCCGAAGGAGAAGCGGATCGAGCTGTGCGCCAGCTCATCGTTACGGCCCAGCGCGCGCAGTACATACGACGGCTCGAGCGAGGCGGAGGTGCAGGCCGAGCCCGACGACACCGCGATGTCCTTGAGCGACATCAGCAGCGACTCGCCTTCAACGTAGTTGAAGCTCAGGTTCAGGTTGTGCGGCACGCGAGCGGTCTGGCTGCCGTTGACGTACAGCTCTTCAAGGTTGGAAACCTGCTTGAAGAAGCGGTCGCTAAGGGCCTTGATGCGGACGTTTTCAGCGGCCATTTCCTGCTTGGCAATGGCGAAAGCCTCGCCCATGCCGACGATCTGGTGGGTAGGCAGGGTGCCCGAACGCATGCCGCGCTCATGGCCACCGCCGTGCATCATGGCTTCAAGGCGAACCCGTGGCTTGCGGCTGACGTACAGCGCGCCGATACCTTTAGGGCCGTAGACCTTGTGTGCCGAGAACGACATCAGGTCGACCTTGAGTTTTTGCACGTCGATTTCGACCTTGCCAGCCGACTGCGCAGCATCGACGTGGAACATGACGCCACGCGAGCGGGTCAGTTCGCCGATGGCGGCGATGTCGTTGATCGAGCCGACTTCGTTGTTCACGTGCATCAGCGAGACCAGGATGGTGTCGTCGCGCAACACAGCCTCGACCATGGCCGGGGTGACGATGCCGTCTTCACCGGGCTCGAGGTAGGTCACTTCAAAACCTTCACGCTCCAGCTGACGCGCGGTGTCGAGCACGGCTTTGTGCTCGATCTTGGAGGTGATGATGTGCTTGCCCTTGGTCTGATAGAAGTGCGCCACGCCTTTGAGTGCGAGGTTGTCGGACTCGGTAGCACCGCTGGTCCAGACGATTTCGCGCGGGTCGGCGTTGATCAGTTCGGCAACCTGGCGGCGGCCGTTCTCGACGGCTTCTTCGGCCTTCCAGCCGAACACGTGGGAACGCGACGCCGGGTTACCGAAGTTACCGTCAACCAGCAGGCAGTCGGCCATTTTCTGGGCAACGCGCGGGTCGACCGGGGTGGTCGCGGAGTAATCGAGGTAGATCGGCAACTTCATTGAGTATCTCCTATCAGGCGGTGGCGTCGCTCGTCGCTGCAATCAGTCGACGGCGGACGTCTCAATCTTGTCCAGCTGGGCGGTACGGCCTGCGACGCGGCGCAGGTCCTGACGCTGGGCGACTTCCTGCACTTCACGGCGCATGACGAGGTCGGCCAGGCTGATGCCACTGAGGAATTCGTGGATCTGCTGGCTCAGATCGCACCACAGGTGGTGAGTCAGGCAGGTATCACCGGCATGGCAATCCCCCAGGCCCTGACAGCGGGTAGCATCGACCGATTCGTTGACCGCATCGATGACCTGGGCCACCTGGATGGTTTCCATGCCGCGCGACAGCTGGTAGCCGCCACCCGGGCCGCGCACACTGGAAACCAGGCTGCTGCGGCGCAGCTTGGCGAACAGCTGCTCCAGATAAGAGAGGGAGATGCCCTGGCGCTCGGAAATATCGGCCAGTGACACCGGCCCATGCTGCGCGTGCAACGCCAGGTCGAGCATGGCAGTCACGGCGTATCGGCCTTTGGTAGTCAGTCGCATGGCGTATGGTTACCACGGGAGTTACAGGATGTGAGCGAGTATGCGATTCCCGAGCATTTAAGTCAACTATTAGACCTAGTGCTTTAGTCGGGTATGCATGCGGGAGGCGGGCGCGAGTGTAGCAGAGCAGGGGCGTGAGCACACGCCCCATGTGTCGGGCAGGCGGAATCAGTGCGGCTGAGGGTCGCTCTGTTTCACTTCGGCGAAGTCGTCGGCAGGCAGCGCCGGCAACTCTTTGGCACAGTAGTCACTGCCCATTTTGGTCAGTGCGCCGCACATGCCTTCGAGGCGCTCATCTACCGCTTGCAGGTGGTCGAGCATCTGGCCGATGGCGCGCGCCACCGGGTCCGGCATATCGCCACTAACGCCATAGGCATCGAAGCCGATCTTCTCGGCCATGGCCTTGCGCTTGGCTTCCAGGGCATCGTCGTCGCTCTTGACGATGATGCGCCCAGGGATACCCACCGCAGTGGCACCCGCCGGCACCGCCTTGGTGACCACGGCGTTGGAGCCGATCTTGGCCCCGGCGCCAACCGTGAAAGGCCCCAGCACCTTGGCGCCCGCCCCCACCACCACGCCGTCCTCAAGGGTTGGGTGACGCTTGCCCTTGTTCCAGCTGGTGCCTCCCAGGGTGACACCCTGGTACAGCGTGACGTCGTCACCGATCTCGGCGGTCTCGCCAATGACGATGCCCATGCCGTGGTCAATGAAGAAGCGCCGGCCAATGGTGGCGCCGGGGTGGATCTCGATGCCGGTCATCCATCGACCGAAGTTGGACACCAGGCGCGCCAGCCACTTGAAATCGCGCCGCCACAGCGCGTTGCCCAACCGATGCAGCCAGATGGCATGCATGCCCGGGTAGCAGGTCAGCACCTCGAAGGCGTTGCGCGCCGCCGGGTCACGGTGGAACACGCTCTGGATATCTTCACGCAGACGCTCGAACATCGTTCAACCCTTCCTTTTATACGGCTCGCCCCGAGCGACCTTCTGGGTCTCGGTGAGGATGCCGCGCAAAATGCTCATTTCGGTACGATCGACCTCGCTGCGCCCATACAACCTGCGCAGACGCGGCATCAGGTGACGGGGCTTTTCGGGGTCGAGGAAGCCGATGTCCACCAGGGTTTTTTCCAGGTGGCCATAGAACAGCTCCATTTCGTCCAGGGTCGCCAGCTCGCCGTTACGCGACGCCGCGACGTCCTGCTTCTGTTCCCCACCCGCCTCACCCAGAGCTGCCAGCCAGGCCATGCGCACCTCATAGGAGAGCACCTGCACGGCAGCAGCCAGGTTCAGCGAGCTGAAATCGGGGTTGGAAGGAATGTGCACATGGAAGTGACATCGCTGCAGCTCGTCGTTGGTCAGGCCGGCGTGCTCGCGACCGAACACCAGGGCGATTTCGTCGCCTGCTGCGGCGCGCTCGACGGTCTTGCTTGCGCATTCACGCGGGTCGAGCAGCGGCCAGGGGATGCTGCGCTCACGGGCACTGGTGCCAATCGCCATGCTGCAGCCAACCAGCGCCTGCTCCAGGCTGTCGACGACGATGGCGTTGCTCAGCACATCGTCGGCACCTGAAGCACGCGCCGAAGCGTCAGCGGCGGGGAAATCCAGTGGCTGAACCAGCACCAGGCGCGACAGGCCCATGTTTTTCATGGCACGAGCAGCGCCGCCGATATTGCCGGGGTGGCTGGTATTGACCAGAACAACACGAATATTCTGCAACAAGGTGTTGAGCTCACGGATAGGTGGGAAGGGGCAAATGATCTTACAGAACCGACGGACGTAACGCCACGAAAGCGAATGTGACCCTTCTGCGCGGGCAGATTTCTGATAGACTAGCCGGCTTTCCTCTTTAACATCTCCAGGTGAAACGCCCATGCAGCCTATGCTGAATATCGCCTTGCGCGCCGCTCGCAGCGCCAGTGAACTGATTTTCCGCTCCATCGAACGCCTGGACACCATCAAAGTCGACGAGAAAGGCGCCAAGGACTACGTGTCCGAGGTTGATCGCGCCGCCGAGCAGACCATCGTTAACGCTCTGCGCAAAGCCTACCCGAACCACTCCATCCAAGGTGAAGAGACCGGCCTGCATGCTGGCACCGGTGAAGAAGGCAAGGACTACCTGTGGGTCATCGACCCGCTCGATGGCACCACCAACTTCCTGCGTGGCGTTCCTCACTTTGCTGTCAGCATCGCCTGCAAATACCGTGGCCGCCTTGAGCACGCCGTGATCGTCGACCCGGTTCGCCAGGAAGAATTCACCGCCAGCCGTGGCCGTGGCGCCCAGCTCAATGGCCGCCGCCTGCGCGTCAGCTCGCGCACCAGCCTCGAAGGCGCCCTGCTGGGCACTGGTTTCCCGTTCCGCGACAACCAGATGGCCGACCTGGACAACTACCTGGGCATGTTCCGCGCCTTGACCGGCCAGACCGCCGGCATTCGCCGCGCCGGCTCCGCCAGCCTTGACCTCGCCTACGTCGCCGCCGGGCGCTTCGATGCGTTCTGGGAGTCGGGCCTGTCCGAGTGGGACATGGCTGCAGGCGTGCTGCTGGTTCAAGAGGCCGGCGGCCTGGTCAGCGACTTCAACGGTGGCCACGACTTCCTCGAGAAGGGCCATATCGTTGCGGGCAACATCAAGTGCTTCAAGGCCGTGCTGACTGCTATTCAGCCGCACCTGCCAGAATCGCTGAAGCGCTGATTGCATCGCGCACAAAAAAGCACCCCTCGGGGTGCTTTTTTTATGTCCATTTTTTGCCCAGAAACCGCCCCCCCTGTAGGAGCGGCCTTGCGTCGCGAAAGGGCCGCAAAGCGGCCCCAGCACTATCAGTCGTGATCGCAAATCCTGGGGGCGCTTCGCACCCCTTTCGCGACACAAGGCCGCTCCTACAGGGCGATGCAGTTACTGGCCCGGCTGATTCTGGCTCAGCACCAGCTTGCCGTTTTTGTCCAGCGGGATGGTCGAGCCTGGCTCGTGGTCCATCTTCACCTTGCCCACCTGGTCACCAATCGAATAGGTGACGTTGTAGCCAACCACCTTGTCGCTGATGTCGTTGACCGTGTTGCAGCGGGTTTGCGTGGTGGTATAGGTGTCACGCTCCTGCATGTATTCCTGCGCCTTGTTACCGGCATAACCACCACCGACGGCGCCCGCCACGGTGGCAATCTTCTTGCCGGTACCGCCGCCCACCTGGTTACCCAGCAAGCCACCGGCCAGCGCACCGACCACAGTACCTGCGATCTGGTGCTGGTCCTTGACCGGCGCCTGACGAGTCACCGCCACGTCCTTGCACACCTGGCGCGGCGTCTTGATCTGCTGCTTGATCGGCTGCACGTCGGTGACCTGGGCGTATTCAGGCCCCTTGTTCACCAAGCTGTAGGTCGCCACAGCACCCCCGGCGGTGACACCGACTGCACCCAGTACCGCACCCACCAGCATTGATTTGTTCACGTGAACCTCCTGATCATACGTACGGGTCTTGCCCCGCTTTCTCCCAGCCTTGGAGCAAAAAAAAAGACGCGAGTTCAACACTCGCGTCTTTCTTTACGCCAAACGGTGCAGGAAAACCGTTACGGACGCTCGTCCACACCCTCGGTTTTCACCGGCGGGATCAGGTCTTCGCTGTTCAGGTTCAGCCAGATCAACACCACGTTGGCGATGTAGATCGACGAGTAGGTACCCGCCATGACACCGATGAACAGCGCCAGCGAGAAGCCGAACAGGTTGTCGCCACCGAAGATCAGCAGTGCGGCAATGGCCAGCAAGGTCGATACCGAGGTCGCGATGGTGCGCAGCAGGGTCTGGGTGGTCGAGACGTTGATGTTCTCGATCAGCGAAGCCTTGCGCATTACCCGGAAGTTCTCACGCACCCGGTCGAACACCACGATGGTGTCGTTGAGCGAGTAGCCGATGATCGCCAGCACCGCCGCCAGCACCGTCAGGTCGAAGGTGATCTGGAAGAACGACAGGATACCCAGGGTCACCACCACGTCGTGGATCAGCGAGATGATCGCGCCGACGGCGAACTTCCACTGGAAGCGGAACGCCAGGTAGATGAGGATGCCGCCGAGCGCCAGCAGCATGCCCATGCCGCCCTGGTCGCGCAGTTCTTCACCCACCTGCGGGCCGACGAACTCGACGCGCTTGAGGGTTGCAGGGTTGTCGCCACCGGCCTTCTGCAGAGCGGCCGCAACCTTGTTGCCCAGTTGCGGGTCATCGCCCGGCATACGCACCAGCAGGTCGGTGGTAGCGCCGAAGCTCTGCACCACGGCCTCGTGGAAGCCCGAATCGGCCAGCTCCGCACGCACGGCCTTAAGGTCGGCAGGGCGTTCGTAAGTCAGCTCGATCAGCGTGCCGCCGGTGAAGTCCAGGCCGAAGTTCAGCCCTTTCTGCCACCAGCTGAACAGCGCCAGCACGGTGAGGAGCACGGTAATGGCGAACGCGACATTGCGCACGCCCATGAAATTGATGGTTTTCATCGCAGCTCCCTCAAACCCACAGCTTCTTGATGTCACGCCCGCCGCAGGTCAGGTTGACCATTGCGCGGGTCACCATGACGGCGGTGAACATCGAGGTGAAAATCCCGAGGGACATGGTGACCGCGAAGCCCTTGACCGGGCCGGTACCCATGGCGAACAGGATGCCGCCCACCAGCAAGCTGGTCAGGTTGGCGTCGATGATCGCGGTATAGGCACGGTTGAAGCCTTCGTGGATGGCGCGCTGCACCGACATGCCGGCTTTCAGCTCCTCGCGGATACGCGAGAAGATCAGCACGTTGGCGTCCACCGCCATACCCATGGTCAGTACGATACCGGCGATACCTGGCAGAGTCAGGGTAGCGCCGAGCAGCGACATCAGGGCCAGCAGCAGCACCATGTTGCCCGCCAGCGCGACGGTGGCGATGACGCCGAAGCCGCGATAGATGGCAATGATGAACAGCGACACGAAAAGCATGCCCCACAGGGATGCATCGATACCCTTGGTGATGTTGTCAGCACCCAGGCTTGGGCCAATGGTACGTTCTTCGGCGAAGTACATCGGCGCAGCCAGACCACCGGCACGCAGCAGCAGGGCAAGTTCAGACGATTCGCCCTGGCCGTTCAGGCCGGTAATGCGGAACTGGCTGCCCAGCGGCGACTGGATGGTCGCCAGGCTGATGATCTTTTTCTCTTCCTTGAAGCTCTGTACGGCTACGTCTTTCTCGACGCCACCGACGGTCTGCTTCTCATAGCGGGTCACCGGTTTCTGCTCGATGAAGATCACCGCCATGCTGCGCCCGACGTTGGTGCGGGTGGCACGGCTCATCAGCTCGCCACCATGGCCGTCGAGGCGGATATTCACCTGCGGACGGCCGTGCTCGTCGAAGCTTGCCTGGGCATCGGTCACCTGGTCACCGGTGATGATCAGGCCACGCTCGACCGGCGCCGAACGGCCGCCTTCGCGGAACTCGAACACCTCGGTGGTGGCCTTGGAGGCACCCGGCTCGGCACCGAAGCGGAACTCAAGGTTGGCGGTCTTGCCGAGAATACGCTTGGCTTCGGCAGTGTCCTGCACGCCTGGCAGCTCGACCACGATCCGGTTGGCGCCCTGGCGCTGAACCAGTGGTTCGGCAACGCCCAGTTCGTTGACCCGGTTACGCACCGTGGTCAGGTTCTGCTTGATCGAGTATTCGCGGATTTCGGCAACCTTGGCCTGGGTCAGCGCCAGACGCAGCACGGCGAGCTCGTTGCGCTCGGTGGTGGTCAGGTCGAAATCACTGAAATTCTTGCGGATCAGGCTACGTGCCTGCTCGCGGGTGGCATCGTCAGAGAAGCCCAGCATGATCCCGCCATCCTGCTGCGGCAGGCTGCGGTAGCGGATGCGCTCTTTGCGCAGGAGGGTCTTGACCTCACCTTCGTAGACTTTCATGCGCGCGGTCATAGCCTTGTCCATGTCCACTTCCAGCAGGAAGTGCACACCACCGGACAGGTCCAGGCCGAGTTTCATCGGGCTTGCACCCAGGTTGCGCAGCCATTGCGGGGTGGTCTGGGCCAGGTTCAGGGCCACGACATAGTCGTCACCGAGGGCCTTGCGCGCCACGTCTTTGGCTGGAAGCTGGTCTTCCTGGTTGGTCAGGCGCACCAGCGCACTGCCCTTCTCGCCCAGGCTACCGCCTTTGACGGTGATACCGGCATCGTTCAGCGCCTTGGTGACGCGATCGAGGTCGGCCTGGCTGACATGCAGGGCGGAGCTGGCACCGCTGATCTGCACCGCCGGATCATCCGGGTAGAGGTTGGGTGCGGAATAAATGAAGCCGATCGCCAGGACCAGCACGATCAGCAGGTATTTCCACAGAGGGTATTTGTTCAGCATCACGCCGCCCGTTCAAGACGCGGGACGCTTTGCGCGCCCCGACTGGAAAATAAAACCGGTAACTCAGATAGCCTTGAGCGTACCTTTTGGCAGGGTCGCCGCAATGGCACCCTTCTGGAACTTCAGTTCGACGGTATCGGACACTTCCAGAACAACAAAGTCGTCAGAGACTTTGACAATTTTGCCGGCGATGCCGCCGTTGGTGACGACTTCGTCACCTTTCTGCAAGTTGCCCATCAGGTTTTTCTGCTCTTTGGCGCGTTTGGCCTGCGGGCGCCAGATCATCAGGTAGAAGATGACCAGAAAACCAACCAGGAAGATCCACTCGAAGCCGGTACCGGCTGGGCCGGCTGCTGGGGCTGCGGCGTCCGCGTAGGCGGCGGGAATCAAGAAGCTCATGGGTGCACTCCTAATGCAAATATTTTAATAATGGATGCGAACAGTCAGTCCAAAGGCGGCACGGCAAGCCCGCGCTTGGCATAGAAGGCGTCGACAAAGGCGGCCAATTTACCCTGTTGAATAGCCTCGCGTAAACCGGCCATCAAGCGCTGGTAATGGCGCAAGTTGTGGATGGTATTCAGCATGCTGCTCAGCATTTCGCCGCATTTGTCCAAGTGGTGCAGATAAGCGCGGGAGAAGTTGCTGCAGGTGTAGCAGTCGCAGGTCGGATCCAGCGGCGAATCATCATGGCGATGGAACGCGTTGCGGATCTTGATCACGCCGGTATCAACGAACAGATGGCCGTTGCGCGCGTTGCGGGTTGGCATCACGCAGTCGAACATGTCGACGCCGCGGCGCACACCCTCTACAAGATCTTCCGGCTTGCCTACCCCCATAAGGTAACGAGGTTTGTCAGCCGGCATCATGCCTGGCAGGTAGTCGAGCACCTTGATCATTTCGTGCTTGGGCTCGCCCACCGACAACCCGCCGATGGCCAGGCCGTCAAAGCCGATATTCTCGAGGCCCTCGAGCGAGCGCATGCGCAGGTCCTGGTACATGCCGCCCTGAACGATGCCGAACAGCGCCGCAGTGTTGTCGGCGTGGGCGTTCTTGGAGCGCTGGGCCCAGCGCAGCGACAGCTCCATGGAGGTGCGCGCGACATCGTGCTCGGCCGGGTACGGCGTGCACTCGTCGAAGATCATCACCACGTCCGAACCCAGGTCACGCTGCACCTGCATCGATTCTTCCGGGCCCATGAATACTTTCGAGCCATCGACCGGCGAGGCGAAGGTCACGCCCTCTTCCTTGATTTTGCGCATGGCGCCCAGGCTGAACACCTGGAAGCCGCCTGAATCGGTAAGAATCGGGCCTTTCCACTGCATGAAGTCGTGCAGGCCGTTGTGCTTCTTGATCACCTCGGTGCCCGGGCGCAGCCACAGGTGGAAGGTGTTGCCCAGGATCATCTCGGCGCCAATGGCCTCGATGTCACGCGGCAGCATGCCCTTGACCGTGCCGTAGGTGCCCACCGGCATGAACGCCGGGGTTTCGACGGTGCCACGCGGGAAGGTGATGCGGCCGCGACGGGCCTTGCCGTCGGTGGCCAGCAGTTCGAACGACATTCGACAGGTGCGACTCATGCTTGATCCTCTGGGCCGCGTGGCGCCGGATTGCGGGTGATGAACATGGCATCACCGTAACTGAAGAAGCGGTAGCCCTGCTCGACCGCCGCCGCGTAGGCAGCCATGGTCTCGGGGTAACCGGCGAAGGCCGAGACCAGCATCAGCAGCGTGGACTCCGGCAGATGGAAGTTGGTGACCAGGCAGTCGACCACATGGAACGGCCGGCCGGGGAAAATGAAAATGTCGGTATCGCCGCTGAACGCCTTGAGCACGCCATCGCGGGCGGCGCTTTCCAGCGAGCGCACGCTGGTGGTGCCAACGGCAACCACGCGCCCACCACGGGCGCGGCATGCCTGCACGGCATCGACCACATCCTGGCTCACTTCGAGCCACTCTTTATGCATGGTGTGGTCTTCGATGTTGTCGACCCGCACTGGCTGGAAGGTACCCGCGCCCACATGCAGGGTGACGAAGGCACGCTCGACGCCCTTGGCGGCGATCTTGGCCAGCAGCGCCTCATCGAAGTGCAAGCCAGCAGTTGGCGCGGCCACGGCGCCGGCACGTTCGGCGTAGACGGTCTGATAGCGCTCACGGTCGGCGCCCTCATCCGGGCGGTCGATATACGGCGGCAGCGGCATGTGCCCGACGCGCTCGAGCAGCGGCAGCACTTCTTCGCTGAAGCGCAGTTCGAACAGCGTGTCGTGGCGGGCGACCATTTCGGCCTCCCCACCGCCATCGATCAAAATCTGCGCGCCCTCTTTCGGCGCCTTGCTGGCGCGCACATGGGCCAGCACCCGGTGGCTGTCGAGCACACGCTCGACCAGCACTTCGAGCTTGCCGCCCGAGGCTTTCTGGCCAAACAGCCGCGCCGGGATGACCCGGGTGTTGTTGAACACCATCAGGTCGCCGGGGCGCAGGTAGTCGAGCAGGTCGGTGAACTGCTTGTGGGCCAGCACCCCACTGGGGCCGTCCAGCACGAGCAGGCGGCTGCCGTGGCGCTCGGCCAGAGGGTGGCGGGCGATGAGGGAGTCTGGGAGTTCGAAAGAGAAATCGGCGACGCGCATGATGATGTTCGGTTCGACAGGGCCGGGAAGTTTAGCCCAACGGACGAAAATTGACCATGAAAGCCGATTGACCGGTTGCACGACCCTCTCTATACTGCGGCGCCACAAGCCCTGATGGCGGAATTGGTAGACGCGGCGGATTCAAAATCCGTTTTCGAAAGGAGTGGGAGTTCGAGTCTCCCTCGGGGCACCAAATCTGAAAAAAAACCTTGCTCATGCAAGGTTTTTTTTTGCTCGAAAAAAAGCCTCGCTGGCCTGGCCTTTGATCTCAAGGATGATGACGCTTGAACACAACATCGGACCCAGAAAAAAAAGTATTCATGGATCGTTTGGCTGAGCGGACCAAGGACCATCCGTGGTGGTCTGTGGCGGTGCTCATGCTATGTATCGCTGCCACTTTCTGGGTTGTCCATTGTGCCCCATGGCACTGGGCACTCGTCGCCATCGTCGTTTTCTATGCTGCTTTCACGTTTGTGATTTTTTGCACTTCCCGCCCACGTGGCTGGGAAGGAAGCATCCTTTTCCTCACCTTTATCATGGCCGCGGTGCTCTTCATTGCTTTGTTTGGCTTTGTTTATAAAACAGGAAATCTCATCGTTTTCGAACACTGCTGCACATTAGAAAACAGTGTTCAGGAATGCACAACGAACACCGAGGCCTGGAATTGGTACTACTATTCGACTGTCGTTTTCACCACGCTTGGCTTCGGCGATGTCACCCCAACGCTGTTTGCCGGCAAGGTCGTGACCTCTGTGGAAGCCCTCCTTGGAATGGCATACGGCGTGACTGCCGTCATTACCTTTTTGGGGCGTCATTCGTGGCTTAATGCCCAGGGTAGCGCCGATGACAAGCAGGCTTCTCCAGCCGCGTCCCCTTGCCGCTCGGCAGATCCACAATTGATTTCCCTAGTGGGTGCAGTGGCCGCGCAGAGCCACGACCTTGCCAACCTGCGCGAACAATTTGCAACTCACCTCATGGAAACGGCCATCAAGCTGAAACACTTGAAATATGCGTTGTGGATAACGTGGGGGTTGCTTGCGATGTTGACGATCATCTTTGTTAGCTGGCAACTTCATTAACGAATGCGCCTCAGCCACTGTATGAACAGTCTGCCCCGAGGCCCCCTTCATCGCGGAGTGCGCGCATATCCGGCGCAGTGATGCACAGTAAGTTACACAAACTGCAACTTTGTGTAGAGCTATCTTAAACTTATCGTTGATTTCACCGTGGACTGGCGCCGGACAGTGTCAGGTCGGGCAGATCCACTCGGCGTGCTGGCCATCGCGGGGCAAGCCCGCTCCCACGCCGAATCTCCCACGCGCGCGCTCACACCTGAGCGCCTGCATCCAAAAAACTGCCCATGGACTAAGCTGGCCCTTCACCACCTGCGCGAGCCCGCCCATGAATCTGAGTCACCGCCCGGCAAGGACTGCCGACATCCCCGCCATCTGCTGCTTCCCGCAGGGCCCGGATGAGCTGTTCTACATGTTCCCAAGAGCCACCTACCCGCTTACCCCCGCGCAACTGAGCGAGGCAATAGCGCAACGCAGTTGCTCCACGGTTGTGGAAGGTGACGGGGTGGTGCTGGGCTTTGCGAACTTCTACAAGGCCGAATGCGATGGCGTTTGCGCGCTGGGCAATGTGGTCGTGGCCCCAGCTGCCAGGGGCCGAGGGGTGGCGCGCTATCTGGTGCAGGTCATGATCGAACTGGCCCGTGAAGAATTCGCCGCGCGTGAGATTTGGGTTTCATGCTTCAACCACAACACGGCCGGCTTGCTGCTTTATCCACAGCTGGGGTTCGTGCCGTTCGCCATTGAAGAGCGGCAGGCGCCAGATGGCAGCAGGGTTGCACTGGTACAGATGAAGATGGGCTCAGCCTGACCGCCTTTGCTCAACCACCCAAGGCGTGCGGCTGTGCCGAGAGATCAAGGCCCAATGCACGAATGACTTTGAGCACTGTGTCAAAGCGAGGCTTTGCGCCAGGGCCGAACGCCTTGTAGAGGCTTTCGCGGCCCAGGCCTGTCTCCTTCGCGATTTGCGACATCCCCCGCGCCCGAGCGATGTGGCCCAGCGCGCGGAGTATCTCGTCAGTATCGCCATCGGCAAGCACCTGGCTCAGGTATTCACTGATCGCTGCATCACTATCGAGCAACTGCGCCATGTCGAACGGGATGAGTTTCTCGCTCATATCAACTCCTTGGCCAGCGCCCTTGCCTTGAGGATGTCGCCAGCTTGTGAAGACTTGTCCCCGCCCACCAGGAGCAGGACCAACCTGTTGTTCCGGGTGATGAAGTAAACCCTGTAGCCGCCGGAGACATCGATACGCAGTTCGCTGATCCCCCCGCCGACCGGTTTGCAATCGCCTGCATTGCCCAACGAGAGACGCTCGATCCTCCGGCCTATCGAAAGCCGTGCGCGCAGATCACGCAGTTGGGCCAACCATAGGGAAAAGCTCTCCGTTTGTTCAATTTCATAGCTCACCGGACCTCCCCGACTGTATCCTAACGAATACAAACAATCAACGTTCAGGATCGCTGTACAGCAGATCCCCACCAACCCGGAACACTGCCTTGATCACGCAAACAGAGGCATCCAGCCGCTTCCCAGTCTCACGTGGTCTATTTCCCTATTCCCCGTCCCCCATTTCTTGTTACACCCCCGCCGTGAACCCCAACCGCGTCCGTGGCGTCGGATAAAGCACCACCGCTTCGAGACACCCCTTGTGAAAAACCTCCTCATCCGCAATTTCCGCCTGGCCCACAAGACCATCAGCTACATCGGCTGGTCACTGTTCTGGCTGCTGATCTGGGACGTGCTGGTCACCATCGACTTCATGCTGTTCTTCAACAGCAAGTTCAGCCTGCCGCTGATCCCATTGACTTTGCTGGGCTCGGCGCTGGTGGTGCTGGTGAGCTTTCGTAACAGCAGCGCCTACAACCGTTGGTGGGAAGCGCGCACCTTGTGGGGGGCGCTGGTGAACAGTTCGCGCAGCTTTGCGCGCCAAGTGCTAACGCTGATCGACGACCCGGACGATGGGCTGAACCCGGTAAAGGCCACGCTGCTACGCCGGCATATCGCCTATGTGAACTGCCTGGCGGCGCACTTGAAGAACGAAAAATGCCCGGACGAGTTGATCGCGTTCATTCCGCCGCAGGAATTCGAGCGGCGTAACCGCTCCAACAACTTTGCCAATGACATTCTCGGCGGCTCGGCGGCCTTGCTTGCGCGGGAGTATCAGGCCGGGCGGCTGGACAGCATTCGCCTGGCGCGGCTGGAGTCGACGCTGGTGGACCTGTCGAACGCACAAGGCGGCATGGAGCGCATCGCCAATACGCCGCTGCCCTACCCTTACGTGTATTTTCCGCGGCTGTTCATCACCCTGTTCTGCCTGATCGTGCCGGTGGGGCTGGTGGAATCGCTGGGCTGGTTCACCCCGCTGGCCTCGACCGTGGTGGGCTTCATGCTGCTGGCGATCGAGCGCATCGGCACCGACCTGCAGAGCCCGTTCCGCTCCAGCGAGCATCAAATCCCCATGGACACCATCTGCGAGACGATCGAGCGCAACCTGGATTCGATGCAGCGTGAATCGCAGTGCGAGGAGCAGATGGTCAAGTAGGCGGTCAACGGTGCGGGCCTCACTCGATCTTGTGTAGGAGCGGCCTTGCGTCGCGAAAGGGCCGCAAAAGCGGCCCCGGCGATATCAGCTTGAACTATAAATCTGGGGCGCTACGCCCCCCTTTCGCGACGCAAGGCCGCTCCTACACAAGACCGTGCCGGCCTAAACCAGCGCTCAGGCCCGTACATACCGCTGGCGCAATACGTCACTGAATGCATCCACCAACAACACCAGCACCAGCATGGCGATGATCACCGTGCTGGCCTGTGCCTCCTGGAACAGGCTGAGGGTGGTGTAGAGCATCTGCCCCAAGCCACCCGCGCCGACAAACCCAAGCACACTGGCCATGCGGATGTTGTTTTCCCAGCGATACAAGCTGTAGGCCAGCAGCTGCGGCCAGAGGTTGGGCAACGTGCCAAAGCAGAACGCAGCCACCTGGCTGGCGCCCTGCAAGCGAATGGCCGCAGCCGGCTCGGGTGGGGCGTTTTCCAGCGCTTCGGCAAACAACCGCCCGAGCACGCCTGCGGTGTGCAGCGCCAACGCCAGGGTGCCGGCATTCGGCCCAAGGCCTGCAGCCAGCACTGTGAGCGCCGCCCACACCAACTCCGGGATCGCCCGCAGCGCATTGAGCAGCAGCCGCGCGGCGCCTTGCAACGGCCAGCCGAAACGCCCAGCCGCAGGCAGTGCCAGCAACATGCCGAGGACCATCGCCAGCAAGTTGCCCATGCCGGACATCGCCAGGGTTTCCAGCGCGCCGCGCCCCACTGCGCGCAAATGCTCGGGCGACAGGTCTGGGTGCATGAAGCGCCCGGCGTACTCGCCCATTTGCGCCAGGCCGCCGTTGCCGACCAGCGCCTGCAAGTCCAGCTCCAGAAAGGCGAACGATGCCGCTACCGCCAAGGCAATACCCAGCAGCACCAGCCGGTTGATCAGCCGGCTCATGCCAGCCTGCCGCGCAGCAGACGGCTGAACAGATCAGCGAGCATTACCAGCAGCAAAAATGCCAGCAACATACTCGCCACCTCCGCCCCTGCGAACATGCGCATCGACAGGTCGATCTGCTGGCCCAGGCCGCCTGCGCCGACAAAGCCCATCACCACCGAGGCGCGCACCGCGCATTCCCAGCGGTACACGGTATATGACACCACTTCGGCTGCGGCATTGGGCAGAACGCCGTAACAGAACGCCAGCAACCGCCCACTGCCCGCCTGCAACAACGCATGGGCCGGGCGCTGGTCGACCGACTCGAAGATTTCGGCGTAGACCTTGCCGAGCATGCCGCTGTAGGTAATGGCAATGGCCAGCACCCCGGCCGTCGGGCCCAGGCCTACTGCGCGTACGAACAGCAGCGCCCAGACGATCTCCGGCACGCTGCGCAGAAACACCAGCACGCCGCGCACCGGCATGCGCAGCACCCGCGAGGCCCAGCCCGGCCTGCCGCCACGCGACGCCGCCCGCAACGACAGTGCGCGGCTGGCCAGCAGGCTGGTCGGCACCGCCAGCAGCAGCGCCAGGCTCATGCCGGCCGTGGCCACCGCCAGGGTCTGCAAGGTTGCCTGCCATAACAGGGCAAGGAAGTCGCGGTCGTGCGCCGGTGGCCAGAAGCCGCTGACGAAGCTGCCCATCTGCTGACGGTTTTCGGCTTGCAGCAGCACACCGGGGTTCAGCTCGCTCAGGTGCAGCCCCGGCCATAGCAGCGCCAGGCACACCACAGTCAACAGCACGCGGGGCAGCGCTGCCGGGTCGCGGTCAGCGGCAATCAGCATCGCGGAATCTGCACCGTCAACGCTGGGGCGCTAACCACCGGCGCTGCCAGATGCTCGTTGGCATACAGCGCCTGCAACAAATCGTCACCGACCGCGTGCGCCGGGCAATCGAACATCACCTGCCCTTCACGCAGGCCGATCACCCGAGGGAAATGCGCAAGCGCCAGCTCCACCGCGTGCAGGCTGGCGACCAGCGTCAGGCCCCGTTGCTGGGCATGGCGGTTGAGCAGCGCCAGGCTGTGCACGGCCAATACCGGGTCCATGGCCGACACCGGCTCATCGGCCAGCAGCAGCTCAGGGCGTTGATACAGCGCACGGGCGATGCCGACCCGCTGCAACTGGCCACCCGACAGCTGCCCGCATTGGGCGAATAGTTTGTCCGCCAGCCCAAGCTCGGCCAGCGCCTGGCGCGCACCCGGCACATCGCCTGGGTGCAGCAGGTTGAGCAGACCGCGCAGCGTGCCCCACTGCCCCAGCCGCCCGGCGAGCACCGCCGTCACCACCCGTTGCCGCGGCGGCAGCGGCGGCGCCTGATGCACCAGCGCCACCCGCGCGCGCAGGCGCTGGCGGGCGCCGGCAGGCAGCGCCCAAGGCTGCGCGCCAAGCAGTTCAAGCTGGCCGGCACTGGGCTGCACGGCAGTTGCCATCAAGTGCAGCAAGCTGGACTTGCCCGCCCCGGACGGCCCGATGATCGCCACCCGCTCGCCTGTTTCGATGCGCAGGTCGACGGCACTGAGCGCCTGCACCTGGCCATGGCGCAGGCTTGCCGCTTGCAGACAGATACTCACTTGAGCAGGCCGGCCTCGCGCGCTGCCTGTTCGGTGCCCTGGTAGTTTTCAGGCTTGGTCTCGATGAAGCGGCTGGCCGCCTGCAGGTCGAGGATGGCTTTGTCGGCAGGCTTGGCCGGGTCGAGGGCCAGGAACGCCTGCTTGATCTTGTCCTTGAGCGCCGGGTCCATGTTGCCGCGCACGGTCCAGTTGTAGTCGTAGTAGGTGGGCGTGGTGGCAAACACCTTGACCTTGCTGGTATCGACCTTGCCGGCATCCACCAGTTTTTGCCAGACGCTGGCGTTGAGCACCCCGGCATCCACCTTGCCCGCCGCCACCCAGGCCACGGTAGCGTCGTGGGCGCCGGAATAGGCGACGCGGCTGAAATAGCTCTCGGGCTTGATGTTGTCTTCTTTCAACATGAAGTAACGCGGCATCAGGCTGCCCGAGGTCGACGAGATCGAGCCGAAGGCGAACGTTTTGCCCTTGAGGTCGGCCAGGCTCTTCACATCCGGGTTGGCGGTGATGAACTTGGAGGTGAACTGCGCATCCTGCTCACGCTGCACCAAAGGCGTGGCGGTCGGGTCTTTGAGGTGCACCTGAACAAAGGTGAAACCACCCAGCCAGGCCAGGTCCAGGCGGTTGCTGGCCAGCGACTCGACCACGGCGGGGTAGTCGGCCACCGGCACGAACTGCACCTTCATGCCCAGTTTCTGCTCCAGGTATTCACCCAGCGGCTTGAACTTGCGCAACAGCTCCGTCGGCGCCTCGTCGGGGATGGCGCTGACCCGCAGCACATCGGCTGCCTGGGCGACAAATGCGCAGCAGGACAGAGCAAGGCCGGCGGCGAGCGCCAGAGGGCGTTTGAGCATGGGAGTTCTCCGATTCTGGAACAAAGGCTTTAGCGCGTAATCGGGGAAGTATAAGAGCCACGGGCACAAAGGCCAGCTTTGCTACAATCGCGCCAATCATTGTAGGTAGAGGTGCGTATGAACGAGCCGATTCGTCTGACCCAATACAGCCATGGTGCCGGTTGCGGGTGCAAGATTTCCCCCAAGGTGCTGGACGTGATCCTGGCCGAAAGCGGCACCCAAGCCCTGGACCCGAACCTGTGGGTGGGCAACGCCTCGCGTGACGACGCCGCGGTCTATGCCCTGGATGACGAGCGCGGCGTGGTGTCGACCACCGACTTCTTCATGCCCATCGTCGATGACCCTTACGACTTCGGCCGCATCGCCGCTACCAACGCCATCAGTGACATCTATGCCATGGGCGGCGACCCGCTGATGGCCATCGCCATTCTCGGCTGGCCAGTCAATGTGCTGCCGCCAGAAGTGGCCCGCGAAGTGATTCGCGGCGGCCGTGCGGTGTGCGCAGAAGCCGGTATTCCGCTGGCGGGCGGGCACTCCATCGACGCCCCCGAGCCGATCTTCGGCCTGGCCGTCACCGGTGTGGTGAGCAAGCGCCACCTCAAGCGCAACGACACTGCCCGCGCCGGCAGCACCCTATACCTGACCAAACCACTGGGCATCGGCATCCTCACCACCGCCGAGAAAAAGGCCAAGCTGCGCGAGCAGGACCAGGGCCTGGCCCGCGACTGGATGTGCACCCTCAACACCCCCGGCAGCCGCTTCGGCAAGCTGGCCGGGGTGCAGGCCATGACCGACGTCACCGGCTTCGGCCTGCTCGGCCACCTGGTGGAAGTCGCCGAAGGCAGCGGCGTGACCGCACGCCTGGACTTCGCGGCAGTGCCGCGCCTGCCAAGCGTCGACTATTACCTGGCCGAGGGCTGCATCCCCGGCGGCACCTTGCGCAACTTCGAAAGCTATGGCCACAAGATCGCCGCACTGAGCGACTCGCAGAAACACCTGCTGTGCGACCCGCAGACCAGCGGTGGCCTGCTGGTGGCGGTCAGCGCCGAAGGTGAAGCCGAGTTCCTCGCCGTAGCCCGCGAGCTGGGCCTTGAGCTTGCGCCCATCGGCACCTTGGTGGAACGACAGACCCACGCAGTCGAGGTGATTTGATGCGCCCCGACTGCACCGAGTTGCACCGATTGTTCGTCGACGATGTGCCGCTGATGGACATGCGCGCCCCGGTTGAATTCGCCAAGGGCGCCTTCCCCGGCGCAGTCAACCTGCCGCTGATGACCGATGACGAGCGCCACAAGGTCGGCACCTGTTTCAAGCAGCAAGGCCAGGCGGCGGCCATCGCCCTTGGCCACCAGTTGGTCAACGGTGCGGTCAAGCAACAACGCCTGGAGGCCTGGGCGGCGTTCGCCAAGGCCCACCCCGACGGTTACCTGTATTGCTTTCGCGGCGGGCTGCGCTCGCAGATCGTCCAAGGCTGGCTGAAGGAAGCCGGCATTCATTACCCGAAAGTGGTCGGCGGCTACAAAGCCATGCGCACCCTGCTGCTGGAAACCACCCAGCAGGCCGTGGCACAGTGCGATTTCGTGCTGCTGGGCGGGCTGACCGGCACCGGCAAGACCGATGTGCTGCTCAAGCTCGACAACGTGCTCGACCTCGAAGGCCATGCCAACCACCGCGGCTCCAGCTTCGGCAAGCGGGCCACCGCGCAGCCGGCGCAGATCGACTTTGAAAATGCCCTGGCCATCGATGTGCTGAAAAAGCGCCAGCGCGGCATCGAGCAGTTCGTGCTTGAGGACGAAGGCCGCATCGTCGGCAGTTGCGCAGTGCCGCTGGAGCTGTACAAGGGCATGCAGCAGTACCGCCTGGTGTGGCTTGAGGACAGTTTCGACAACCGCGTGCAGCGCATCCTGCGCGACTATGTGATCAACCTGAGCGGCGAATTTGTCGCGCTGCATGGCGAAGAGAGCGGGCCGCAGCTGTTTGCCGAGCGCATGCGCCAGAGCATGGCCAATATCCACAAACGCCTGGGCGGCGAGCGCTTCCAGCGCTTGTACGGGTTGCTGGAACAGGCGCTGGACGAGCAACTGCGCAGCGGCGACGTGGGCCTGCATCGGGGCTGGATCGAAGGGCTGCTCAATGAGTATTACGACCCGATGTACGCCTATCAGCGCGAGGCCAAGGCCAGCCGCATCGAGTTTGCCGGCGATGCCCTGGAGGTTCGCGAGTACCTGAAGGCGCGGGCCGAACCGCGACCTTGATACCGGGCTCGTGTAGGAATGGTAGCAAGGCCACTACTGCCCCGGGCTAAGCACCCGCTCAAGCTCGGCAGCGCGTGTTTTGCTCAAGTCCATCACGCACATCGCCCCCTCGATCCGATACAGGCTGCCGTCACTGAGGTTGCGGTGGAACGCGCAGTTGCCATCGCGGTAGGCAATCCATTTGCGCTGCACCTCGCGCAGGGCTTTTTGTTGGCCAGGGGCAAGCTTGGCCAGCAATTGTTTGTACACCCGGTTCAGGCGCTCATCCTGCAATTTGGTCTCGGCCTGGATACAGGCACCCATGGCTGTAGTGCTGGAGGCGGTGTCCATGCATTGGGTGTAGGTCGACGAATAGTCGTCGGCCTGGGCGCTGGCCAGGCCAAACAGCGCAATGGCGCCAATCACATAACGGGGCAGCATGACGAATCCTTTTCCAGGGCAATAGCCATGCAGCCTAGCATCACAACGCCTGCTGCGGCGCAGGCGGGCGCATCACCTTGTTCGGCTCGAAACGCAGCGACGGCATTTCGGTGGCCGCATAGAACGCCAGCCCGATAGCCGCCATCAGCGCCACATCCAGCCAGCGCCAGCCGGGCACTTCATTGGCGTGCCTGGCCTTGTAGCACCACCACAGCTGCCCGGCGCAAAACGCCACGATGGCCGCCAGCCACAGGTAAAAGCCCACACCAAAGCCGACCACATTCTGGAAGTCATAGCTCTGGTTGTCCGGCAACCGTTCCACGCCAAGGCTGCTTACTGCCAGGTACAACGCCGCCAGGCCGCACACCAGCGCCAGCTTTCGAAATTTGCGGTGGGCCAGTATGGCCAGCGCCAGCAGGGGGTTGGCGAACCACTGGTACTCACCCAGGGTGATCCCCCAGGGGCCATAGATAAGGATCTGCAACGCGGGCATGTGCCGCCCACTGGCCATCAACACGGCGTCGAAGCCCAGGCTCAGCAGGTAGATGCAGAGGCTTAGGGTCAGGTAGAAAGCGGGCAAGGGACACACCAGAGCGAACGGGACAGGCTGCGACCTTAACCCAGCCACTGCCCCGCCTCCAAACCTTCACGCAACCGGCGGCTCCAGCAGCAGCCCGTACATGCCCGAGTCAGACAGTTCGCCGGCCACGCACCAGCGTGCGCGCAAAGTGCCTTCGAGGACGAAGCCCTGGCGCTCCAAGGTACGCGCCGAACCCTGGTTGCGAGGGTCGATTTCGGCCTCCAGGCGGCGCAGATGCAGGGTGTTGTGCAGGTAGTCGATGAAGCAGGTCAGCGCTTCGTCCATGTAGCCGCGGCCTTGCGCAACGCGGGCCAGGCAGTAGCCGATCTCGCCGCGGCGCGAGGCGTCTTCGAGGTTGAACAGCTGGACCATGCCGATCAGCTCGTCATTATCGCGGCGGTACATGCCGAGTTTGAGCAGTTGGCCACTGGCGTAGGCTTCGCGGTCGGCGGCCAGGGCGCTTTCGGCCTCGGCCAGGGTTTGCCACGGGGCGTGATACCAGTAACGCATCACTTCCGGGTCAGCCATGATGGTCAACCATTGCTGCGCATCGCCATGGCGCATGGGGCGCAGTTGCAGGCGGGGGCTTTCGAGGCACAAGTCGCTGGAGAAACTGCGGGGTTCGGGCACGCCGGGACTCCTGTCCGATGTGGGAAAGATGACAGTCTAGCGTCAGCGGCGGTTTGCAGGTACCCGTCGAAAGACGGAGGGTATAGCCCAGGGCCTTGAGAGATCCCTCACGGCCTCATGCTGAACGCGTGCGGGGAACTCTTGGGTTTTGTACAGGCCTTTGCTGGCCTCATCGCAGGCTAGCGCCAGCTCCCACAGAGACCGTGCCCGGCCACGATATCGAGGTCTGCCCCGGTCCCTTGTGGGAGCTGGCGTCAGCCTGCGATGAGGCCGCAACAAGCCTGCACCAAGCGCTGCGCTACCCATGTTCTCGTGACGGCTAGCTTCTGCGCCGCATGCCGCGCTCCAGGTCATTGATCAATGCCTTGGCCATTGCGCTCAGGATGCGCGCAGCGCTGCCGGCCAGTAGGTCGCTTTCCAGTTCGGCCTCGGCGGTCAGGTGACGGATGCAGCCCAGCAACACCGACAGCTCGTCGAACGCGCGCTCGAACGGGATGCCCGGCTTGATGCAGAACAGGTCAAGGAAGGTTTCGGCACCTGCGGTGCCACAGGACCGGGGCTCGTTCATAGGGATGCCTGCTCGGCAACGGCATGGTCTACCAGCACGATGACTAACTGTGAAAGAACGATGGCGGTGTCGAGCGTGCTTTGCGAGCGGTGCTCTGGGGGGCATTGGGCGTAATCGTGGACGGTGGTTGCCAGGGTGTCCATCAGCGTGGCGGCTTGGGCCATGGCTTCGGCGGGTGGGAGGGCGTTGATGATTTTCAGGTAGTGGGTTGGGCAAGGGGGATCTGGTACTAGTTTTTTCATGGTGTCTCCTAGTAACTAATGGAAACAACCACCTCCATCCTTCTCACAGACAAGGGTGGCAGTCGTACGCATGGTGAGAAGACCGTGTAGACACCATCAAGCCACGGCCGGGCGAAAGCCCGCACGCGCACGACTGCCATAAAATGGAAAGCCAGATGGTGGGTTACAACGGGCTTCTCACACCCGGTCGCCAAATGTGACGACCCCGCGAAGTTAACCCCGGTGTCTTTCCCCGCCAATTCGGCGATTTCCGACAGGGGCGTAGGATAGGTCCGAATGGGTTTGGGACTGAAGGATTTGGTTTCAGTTTGGGAAATGTCTTACAGAGGGGGCGGGGTGGCGGCGGGATGTTCGGTTTGAGGTGGCGTCAGGGCTTACAGGTGTCCGCCATGGGCCTTTCAGCGCCTATCAGATCGAGCGCCGCCCGCGCGGCGCATCGCAGGCTATCTTACACAGAGCTCGCCCATCCCATATCGATGCCGTCTACGCGGTCAGTGTAGGAGCGGCCTTGTGTCGCGAAAGGGCTGCGGAGCAGCCC
>NZ_JABWRG010000060.1:0-31126 GCF_014268825.1 Pseudomonas sp. SWRI51
GCGGTGTAGGTGATCTTGCCACCTTCCGCGACTTCGCCAGTGGCGGTCAGCTTCAGTTCGGTAGTGTCTTCAGTGCCGGGGCCCTGAGTTACGGAAGTAACTGGCTTACCTTCGCCAACCACTTTCTCGTAGTTACCGCCAGTGATCTCGGTAATGGCGTTGCTAACGTCCGGTTTGGTGTTGTGGACGCTATTGGGCACGGTGTAATCCACCGAACTCGACGACTGGCCAACCGGAATGGTGATGGTCTGACCGTTGGCCAGTTTCACCACGAGATCGCTACCGGTTACTTCGTGGTTAACGGAGGCGGTGTAGGTAATGGTGCCGCCTTCGGCGACCGAGTTGCTGCTGGCAGTCAGCGTGACAGTCGAAGTGTCGATGGTGTCAGTGACTTGGGTTTCCGCTGGATTCGGGTTGACTTCGAGCTTCTCGAAATCACCACCATCCACTTTATCCACAGTAACGCTGAGTTTCTCGGCATCGATGTAGACGTCATCAGCCGGGGCATCGATGGAGATGCTGCTCTCGGTCTGGCCCTTAGCGATGGTGATAGTTTCGCCATTGCTGAGCTTGATGGTTACGTCGCTGCCAGCCGGGTTCGACAAGGTGGCGGTGTAGGTGATCTTGCCACCTTCCGCGACTTCGCCAGTGGCGGTCAGCTTCAGTTCGGTAGTGTCCTCAGTGCCTGGGCCCTGAGTTACGGAAGTGACTGGCTTGCCTTCACCAACGACTTTCTCGTAATTACCACCCGAAATTTCGTCGATGCTGTTGCTTACGTCCGGCTTGGTGTTGTGGACGCTGTTCGGGACGGTGAAGTCCACCGAGCTGGAAGACTGGCCAACTGGGATGGTGATGGTTTGGCCATTGGCCAGTTTCACCACGAGATCGCTACCGGTCACTTCGTGGTTAACGGAGGCGGTGTAGGTGATGGTGCCGCCTTCGGCGACCGAGTTGCTGCTGGCAGTCAGGGTGACAGTCGAAGTGTCGATAGTGTCAGTGACTTCGGTAACGGCTGGGGTGTTATCCACAACCAGCTTCTCGAAGTCGCCGCCGTCAGCCTTATCCACAGTGACGCTGAGTTTCTCAGCATCGATGTAGACGTCATCAGCCGGGGCATCGATGGAGATGCTGTTCTCGGTTTGGCCTTTGGCAATGGTGATGGTCTCACCATTGCTCAGCTTGATGGTCACATCGCTACCAGCTGGGTTCGACAAAGTGGCGGTGTAGGTGATCTTGCCGCCTTCAGCGACTTCGCCAGTGGCGGTCAGCTTCAGCTCGGTAGTGTCTTCAGTGCCTGGGCCCTGAGTTACGGAAGTGACTGGCTTACCTTCGCCAACCACTTTCTCGTAGTTACCGCCAGTGATCTCGGTAATGGCGTTGCTCACGTCCGGTTTGGTCGTGTGGACGCTGTTCGGCACGGTGAAGTCCACCGAGCTCGACGACTGGCCAACTGGGATGGTGATGGTCTGGCCGTTGGCCAGTTTCACTACCAGGTCGCTACCGGTCACTTCGTGGTTCACGGAGGCGGTGTAGGTGATAGTGCCGCCTTCGGCTACCGAGTTGCTGCTGGCAGTCAGCGTGACAGTCGAAGTATCGATGGTGTCAGTGACTTCGGTAACGGCTGGGGTGTTATCCACAACCAGCTTCTCGAAGTCGCCACCAGTGGCTTTATCCACAGTGACGCTGAGTTTTTCAGCATCGATGTAGACGTCATCAGCCGGGGCATCGATGGAGATGCTGCTCTCGGTCTGGCCCTTAGCGATGGTGATAGTTTCGCCATTGCTGAGCTTGATGGTTACGTCGCTGCCAGCCGGGTTCGACAAGGTGGCGGTGTAGGTGATCTTGCCACCTTCCGCGACTTCGCCAGTGGCGGTCAGCTTCAGTTCGGTAGTGTCTTCAGTGCCTGGGCCCTGAGTTACGGAAGTGACTGGCTTGCCTTCGCCAACCACTTTCTCGTAGTTACCACCAGTGATCTCGGTAATGGCGTTGCTCACGTCCGGTTTGGTCGTGTGGACGCTGTTCGGCACGGTGAAGTCCACCGAGCTCGAAGACTGGCCAACCGGGATAGTGATGGTCTGGCCGTTAGCCAGTTTCACTACCAGGTCGCTGCCGGTGACTTCGTGGTTTACCGAAGCGGTGTAGGTAATGGTGCCGCCTTCGGCGACCGAGTTGCTGCTGGCAGTCAGCGTGACAGTCGAAGTGTCGATGGTGTCAGTGACTTGGGTTTCCGCTGGATTCGGGTTGACTTCGAGCTTCTCGAAATCACCGCCATCCACTTTATCCACAGTAACGCTGAGTTTCTCAGCATCGATGTAGACATCGTCAGCCGGCGCATCAATCGAGATGCTGTTTTCGGTCTGGCCTTTGGCAATGGTGATAGTTTCGCCATTGCTGAGCTTGATGGTTACGTCGCTGCCAGCCGGGTTCGACAAGGTGGCGGTGTAGGTGATCTTGCCACCTTCCGCGACTTCGCCAGTGGCGGTCAGCTTCAGCTCAGTGGTGTCTTCAGTGCCTGGCCCCTGGGTCACGGTGGTAACCGGTTTGCCTTCACCAACGATCTTCTCGTAATTGCCGCCGCTAATCTCCGTAATGCCGTTGCTGACATCAGGCTTGGTCGCATAAATGCTGTTCGGCACGGTGTATTCAGCGGTGCCGGACGACTTGCCCACCTCGATGGTGACGGTCTGCCCGTTGGCCAGTTTGACTACCAGGTCGCTACCGGTCACCGGGTTGTTCACCGACACGGTGTAGGTGATCACGCCACCCTCGTCGACGCTCGGCGTTGCGGTCAGCGTGGCGGTGGTGGTGTCGATGGTGTCGGTGATCTGGGTCACCGCAGGGGTCGGGTCGATGGTGACGATCAAGCCGGTGCCGCCGCTGGTGCCGGTGATGTGCGCGGAGAGCTCGCTGGCGTCGATGTACGGCGTGTCGTTAGGGGCGATCTCGACGTTTACGGTGCCGCTGGTCTGGCCCGGGGCGATCACGATGACGGCGCCGTTGGACAGGGTCACGGTCAGTGCGCTGGTCGGCGCCTGGCCAACGGTTGCGGTGTAAACGATAACGCCACCCGCTTCGGTAATCGAAGGGGTGGCGCTGAGTACGACATCGGTCGGTACCGGCGGGGGCGTGACCGCGGTGGCGCCAGCAGCGGCAGTGGTGGTGTCCTGCCCGCCGATTTCCAAAGTGTTCAGCCCAGTGGCAAAGCCAATCGGGGCAGTCTGGAAGCCGATGGTCGGGTCGACCACACCAGCCGTCTCTTCAAGCAGCACGAAGCTATGGCCGCCGCCAACCGCACCGCCGCTGCCTGCCGCGGTCGGGCCGGCGGCGGTAGCTTCAAGGTCGGTAGTCGGGTCAGCACCGGCGGCGATGGCTTGCTGCAGCTCTTCGACCGAAGGCGCGGCCTCGGCACTGGCCAGGCTCAGGTCGGTGCTGCTGTCGGGCGCATCGGCGCTCCATTGCGAGTCACGACCGAGGTCGAGCAAACGGCCATCGGCCAGTTCCAGAGTGACTGCGCCGCCAGCGCCGGTCTCTACGTGCTCACCTGCGAGCAGGCGATCGCCTTCGATCAGAACGCGCCGGATGCCTTCAGGGGATACTGCGAAAACTTGGCCAACAATGCTTTTGACGATGGCGACAACAGTGCTCATTGGAATCTCCGGACTTACCGTTCAGTTTGGCTTCCATGCCCGGCCAACACGCGCTGGCGGCGACTGATGGAATGTTACGAAAATGTTTGTTGACGCCTGAAAGCGTCAAATTTACGTCTATAACTTCTGGCGATTAACTTTATGCCAAACTATTGACCTTCTGCCTGCCATCCTAAACAATCGGCACGGTAATGTCACATTGATATTTGGCCCTAAACAGCCCTTTCTTTCGTATTAATCGCACTGCCTTTTCGCAAGCGTCCTACCCACGGAAACGGGGTTGTCATTTTCCAGGGCGGGAGCGGGCTTGGTCGTGATTTACGACAACAGCACTCTCGGGAAACCAGCACAAATGCGCGCGTCACTGTTTATCGCTATCCCTTTCACCCTTGCCGCCTCGTTCGTACAAGCACAATCCTTGCCCGAAGCCATGCAAAAGGCCCTGGAAGTGCACCCGGAAATCCAGGCCGGGGTCAACGCCCGTACCGCTGCGGACTATCAAGTACGTGCCGCCCAGGGCGGTTACCTGCCTAAGGTCGACCTGACAGCCGGTTATGGCCGCGAAGGCAGCGACACCCCAGGCACTGGTAACCGCTGGGAGACCCTCAACCGAGGCGAGTCAGCAATCCGTCTGCGCCAAATGGTTTTTGACGGTTTTGCCACCTCCAGCGAAGTCGGGCGTCAACGCGCCACCGCCAATGCTCGCGCCTATTCCCTGCTGGGTACCTCCGAGCGCACCGCGCTGAATGTGGCCCAGGTCTACCTGGATGTGCTGTCGCGCCGCGAGATGGTGCGCCTGGCCGAAGAGAACCTGCGCAACCACGACCGTATCCTTGACCAGATCAAGCTGCGTACCGCCCGTGGCGTAGGCCGCATGGCCGACCTCGACCAGGCCGAAGCGCGCCAGGCCCAGGCCCGCAACAACCTGATCACCGAGCAAACCAACCTGGCCGACGCCAACACCAACTACCTCAGCGTGGTTGGGCAAATGCCGGACGAGCTAAGCACACCTGCGCCGTTTGTCGACTTGCTGCCAGCAACCTTGGATGAAGCCCGTCACCAGCTGATCGAGGAGAGCCCGATTCTGCGCTCTGCCGAATCCGACATCGCCGCTGCCGAGAAGCAGTACGATGCCGCCAAATCGACCTTCTATCCGCGTTTCGATATAGATGTCGGCCGTACTGCCGATAACAACCTTGACGGCACCGTCGGCCATAACAATGAATGGCAGGCTATGCTGCGCATGAACTTCAACCTCTATAACGGCGGCAGCAACAAGGCCGACCTGGAGTCGAAGTCGTACCTGGCCAACCAGGCGCTGGATATCCGCAACAACGCCCTGCGCCAGCTCAACGAAGAACTGGGCCTGGCCTGGAACGCCATGGACAACGCCAACGCGCAGTTGCCGATTGCCCAGCAGTACGTCGACCACAGCGTGAAGGTGCGCAGCGCCTACCAGCAGCAGTTCGGCCTGGGTGAGCGCACCCTGCTCGACTTGCTCGACAGTGAAAATGAAACCTTCACCGCCCAGCGTCGTCTGGTGGAAGTGAAGAACATACAAATGTTTACTCAGTATCGAATCAAGGCGACCATTGGCCAACTGCTCAGAAGTCAGGGTGTCGTAGCACCGCTGGCGACCGTTGTGCAGAACGATTTGAAACCCAAGGTGAACCTGCCAGGCATGAACTGATGGCGCACCTTGGCAAACCCCCGCAAGGATGAAAGAGAGCGCCGCGTGGAATCCGAAGTCAGTCGAGTCCAACTCAGCCACGATCCACGCAGTCAGCATGACGATCCGTTACTGGATAGCCTGCTGACCCTGTGTGTCCTGCACCAGAAGCCGGCCAGCCGGGCCATGCTTACCACTGGCCTGCCGTTGCCGTCCCAACGCCTGAACATCGAGCTGCTGCCCCGTGCAGCGGCCCGTGCCGGGCTGCAGGGGCGGTTGCTGCAACGCAAGCTGGAGCAAATCCCCAGCATGGCCATGCCGGCCATGCTGCTGCTCAAGGAAGGCCGCAGCGCCATCCTGGTGGGCTGGGAAAACGACGACACAGCGCGCCTGCTGCTCAGCGAGAGCGATGGCGGTGAAGTGCTGATCAGCCGCGAGGCCCTCGAAGGCGACTACACCGGCAAGGTGTTCTTCGCCCAGCCCCAGCACAAGTACGACGTCAACCACGGCAACCTCATTCCGCGCGTGAACTCCTGGTTCCGCGACACCCTGATGCGCAGCAAATGGCTGTACATCGACGCCATCGCGGCGAGCCTTGTGATCAACCTGATCGCCATGGCCGCGCCCTTGTTCGTGATGAACGTGTACGACCGCGTAGTGCCCAACCAAGCCACCTCGACCCTGTGGGTGCTGGCTGTCGGCATTGTCGGCGCGTATATCTTCGACCTGATTCTCAAGGGTTTGCGCAGCTTGTGCCTGGACCTGGCGGGCAAGAAGACCGACCTGATCATCTCGGCCACGCTGTTCGAACGTATCGTCGGCATGTCGATGAAGCACCGCCCGGCGCGGGTCGGCAGCTTTGCGCAGAACATCCACGAATTTCAGGGCCTGCGCGATTTTCTCGCCTCGCTCACCCTCACCAGCCTGATCGACCTGCCGTTCACCATTCTGGTGCTGGTGGTCATCGCCATTATTGGCGGGCACCTGGTGTGGATCCCGGTGCTGGCCTTCCCGCTCGCGCTGGGCATTGGCTATGCCCTGCAGAAGCCGCTGATGGCCACCATGGAACGCACCATGGCCCTGGCCTCGGAGCGCCAGTCGAGCCTGATCGAGACCCTCGCCGGGCTGGATGCGGTGAAGGTCAACAACGCCGAAAGCGAGCGCCAGTACATGTGGGAGCAGACCCTCGGCACCCTCAGCCGCCTGGAACTGCGGGTCAAGGTGCTGTCGGGCCTGGCCATGAACATCACCCTGCTGATCCAGCAACTGGCGGGCGTGGCGATGATCTGCGTCGGCGTGTACCTGATCATCGACGGCAACCTCAGCATGGGCGGCCTGGTGGCTTGCTACATGCTCAGCGGCCGCGCCCTTGGCCCGCTGGGCCAGCTCAATGGTTTGCTGGCCCGCTACCAGCAGGCCAAGGTGACCATGGTGTCGACCAACCAGATGATGGAGCTGCCGCAAGAGCGCAACTTCGATGAGCGCCCGCTGAGCCGCCAGGTGCTACAGGGCGCGGTGGAATTCCGCGGCGTCGAGTTCACCTACCCCAACCAGCAGAACCAGGCGCTCAAAGGCATCAACTTGACCATTCGCCCGGGCGAGAAGGTCGGCATCATTGGCCGCAGTGGCTCGGGCAAAAGCTCGCTGGCCAAGCTGATCGTCGGCCTGTACGAGCCGGACAACGGCTCGCTGCTGGTCGATGGCGTGGATATCCGCCAGATCGACGTCAGCGAGCTGCGCCACAACATCGGCTACGTGCCGCAGGACATCCAGCTGTTGGCTGGCACGCTGCGCGACAACCTGGTCAGCGGCGCCCGCTACATCGAAGACGAGCTGATTCTGCAGGCCGCCGAGCTTGCCGGCGTGCATGAGTTCGCCCGCCTGCACCCCGATGGCTACGAGCTGCAAGTTGGCGAGCGTGGGCAGAACCTCTCCGGCGGCCAGCGCCAGAACGTTGCCCTGGCCCGGGCGCTGCTGCTCAACCCGCAGATTCTGCTGCTCGACGAACCGACCAGCGCCATGGACAACACCGGCGAGGAGCGCCTCAAGCAGCGCCTGGCCGCGGTGGTCGAGGGCAAGACCGTACTGCTGGTCACCCACCGCGCCTCGTTGCTGTCGCTGGTGGACCGGTTGATCGTCATCGATCGTGGACAGATCGTCGCGGATGGCCCGAAAGCCGCCGTCATGGATGCGCTGAAGAAGGGGCAGATCAGTGTTGCATAAGCTCGATATAGGGCGTTTCAAGGACAACCTGCGCCGCTACTTCAAGGGCTCCGAGTCGCTGGCCGGGCAACCGCTGCCCGAGGTCAACAAGGCGCTGATCGAAGATGCGCCGCGCATCGTACGCCTGACCATCTGGGGCATCATTGCGTTCTTCGTGTTCATGATCATCTGGGCCAGCGTTGCGCCCATCGATGAAGTGACCCGCGGGGAAGGCAAGGCCATCCCGTCGTCCAAGGTGCAGAAGATCCAGAACCTCGAGGGCGGCATCGTCGCCCAGATCTACGCCAAGGAAGGGGAAATCGTCGAAATCGGCCAGCCCCTGCTGCGCCTGGATGAAACCCGTTTTGCCTCCAACGTCGACGAGTCCGAGGCCTCGCGCCTGGCCATGGCCTTGCGCGTGCAGCGCCTGAGCGCCGAGGTGGACGACCAGCCACTACAAATCGACGAAGAACTGCGCAAGGCAGCCCCAAGCCAGGCGGCCAGCGAACAGTCGCTGTACATCAGCCGTCGCCAGCAGCTGCAGGATGAGATCGGCGGCCTGCAGCAGCAATTGGTGCAGAAGCAGCAAGAGCTGCGCGAGTTCAACTCCAAGCGCGCCCAGTACGCCAACAGCCTGCAGCTGCTGCGCCAGGAGATCTCGATGTCCGAGCCGCTGGTTGCGCAAGGTGCCATTTCGCAGGTTGAAGTGCTGCGCCTGCGCCGCGCCGAGGTCGAAACCCGTGGCCAGATGGACTCCACCGCGCTGGCCATTCCGCGTGCAGAAGCTGCGATCAAGGAAGTGCAGAGCAAGATCGAGGAAACCCGTGGCAAGTTCCGCAGCGAAGCGCTGACCCAGCTCAACGAGGCACGTACCGAGCTGAACAAGGCCACCGCCACCAGCAAGGCGCTGGACGACCGGGTTACCCGCACCATGGTCACCTCGCCGGTACGCGGCATCGTCAAGCAACTGCTGGTGAACACCATCGGCGGCGTGATCCAGCCGGGCAGTGACATCATCGAGGTGGTGCCGCTGGATGACACCTTGGTGGTGGAGGCGAAAATCCTGCCCAAGGACATCGCGTTCCTGCACCCCGGCCAAGAGGCCACGGTGAAGTTCACCGCCTATGACTACACCATTTATGGCGGGCTGAAGGCCAAGCTTGAGCAGATCGGTGCCGATACCATCACCGACGAAGACAAGAAGACCACGTACTACCTGATCCGCCTGCGCACCGACAGAAGCCACCTGGGCACCGACGAGAAGCCACCTGGGCACCGACGAGAAGCCGCTGCTGATCATCCCGGGCATGGTGGCGACGGTGGATATCATGACCGGCAAGAAAACCATCATGAGCTACCTGCTCAAGCCGATCATGAAAGCCCGCAGCGAAGCCCTGCGCGAGCGGTGATGGCTGTTAGGCAGGCTGTGCAAGCCTGTCATGGCCTCCGCGGCCCCTGTGGGAGATTCTATGGTTTTGTACAAGCCTGTTCCCGCCAGACATATCTCCTTGTGGCGAGCGGGCTTGTCCCGCGTTGGGCTGCGCAGCAGCCCTGAAAGACCATGGATAGTCCTCAGGGCTGCTGCGCAGCCCAACGCGGGGCAAGCCCGCTCGCCACAACTCTCTATCATTTCCCACAGGGTTGGGTCCAAGCAGCCATGTTGCGGTTGAGCGCGGCCTGCGTGGTGGCGACAGCCTGCGATGAGGCCGGTGCAAGCAGGCCCCCATCAGCACCCCTCCCACTACTATGCATATGCATTAAAGATATTTAAATTATCTTTCTTATGCACATATAGTCACCCCACTGCGTACCCGCTGACCAATCAGCGCGCCGCACGACTCGAACCCACACGGGTAAACCCCGTGCGTTTCTGAATCGTTGCGCGCCCTGAATGTCGCGCACTGCGTGGGAGTGAACAATGCCAGCCGCCTCGAACGCCTTGTCGAACATCGACAGCGCCCTGCCGCAAACCTTTGAAGTCCGCCCGTTCTCCGGTGCCGTCGGCGCCGAGATCATCGGCCTGGACCTGACTCGACCGGTCAACGCCGACGACTTCAGCCGAATTCACCGCGCCCACCTCGACCACCACGTTCTGGTGTTTCGCGACCAGCGCATCACCCCACAACAGCAAATCGACTTCAGCCGCCGCTTCGGCGAGCTGCAAATCCATGTGCTCAAGCAGTTTTTGCTGGCCGGCCACCCGGAAATCCTGATCGTTTCGAACATCATCGAAGACGGTCGCAACCTGGGCCTGGGCGATGCCGGCAAGTTCTGGCATTCGGACCTTTCTTATAAAGAGCTGCCCAGCCTCGGCTCGATGCTGCACGCCCAGGAACTGCCCAGCGAAGGCGGCGACACCCTGTTCGCTGACATGCACAAAGCCTGGGACGCCGTGCCCGATGCCCTGCGCAAGATCATCGCCGGGCGTGACGCCGCGCACTCCTACACCGCGCGTTACGCTGAAACCAAGTTCGCGGGCAACTGGCGCCCAACGCTCAGCGCCGAGCAACTGGCGCAGGTGCAGGAAGTCATCCACCCGGTGGTGCGCACCCACCCGGAAACCGGCCGCAAGGCGCTGTTCGTCAGTGAAGGCTTCACCACCCGCGTTGTCGGCCTGCCCGACGACGAGAGCCGCGATGTGCTGCAGCAGCTGTATGCCCTGAGCGTGCTCGAACAGAACATCTACCGCCACCAGTGGCAGCCCCACGACCTGGTGTTCTGGGACAACCGCTCGCTGATCCACCTGGCCAGCGGCTGCCCAGCCCACCTGCGCCGCAAGCTCTACCGCACCACTATCCAGGGCGATGCCCCGTTCTGACTGACGACTGAAGGAACCCAAGATCATGCGTAAATCCATCAGCCGCCTGGCGGCAAGCATCGGCCTGGGCGCAAGCCTGGTCGTCGGCAGCCTGGCTGCACCCACCCTGGCCCACGCCGAGGGCAAGATCCGCATCGCCGAACAGTTCGGCATCGTCTACCTGCTGCTCAACGTGGTGCGTGATCAACACCTGATCGAGAAACACGGCAAACAGCAGGGCATCGACATCGAAGTGGACTGGGCGCAGCTGTCGGGCGGCTCGGCGGTCAACGATGCGTTGCTGTCTGGGTCCGTGGACATAGCCGGTGCCGGCGTCGGCCCGCTGCTCACCGTGTGGGACCGCACCAAGGGCCGGCAGAACGTGAAGGCCGTGGCCTCGCTGGGTAACTTCCCGTACTACCTGGTCAGCAGCAACCCGAACGTGAAGACCATCGCCGATATCAGCGACAAGGACCGCATCGCCCTGCCGGCAGTGGGCGTGTCGGTGCAGTCGCGCTTCTTGCAATACGCCGCCGCCCAGCAGTGGGGCGACAAGCAATACAACCGCCTCGACAAGTACACCCTCGCCGTCCCCCACCCGGACGCCACCGCAGCCCTGCTGGCCGGCGGCACCGAGCTGAACGGGCACTTCTCCAACCCGCCGTTCCAGGACCAGGTGCTGGCCAACAAGAACGTGCATATCGTGCTCAACAGCTACGACCTGCTCGGCCCCAACTCGCCGACCCTGCTGTTTGCCACCGAGAAATTCCGCAACGACAACCCCAAGACCTACAAGGCCTTCGTCGATGCCTTGGCCGAAGCCGCCGAGTTTGCCCAGCACGACAAAGCCGCGGCGGCCGACACCTATATCCGCGTGACTAAGGCCAAGATCGACCGCGACGTGCTGATCAAGCTGATCGACAACCCGCAGTACGAATTCACCGTCACGCCCAAGAACACCTACAAGCTGGCCGATTTCCTTTATCGGGTCGGCGCGATCAAGAACAAGCCTGAATCGTGGAAGGACTACTTCTTCCAGGATGAACGCCCGCTGCAGGGGAGCTGACCGACCATGACCGCCCCATTGCCAGGCCACGCGGCCAGCAACCTGAGCCGTGTCGCCACCCCACCGCTGCTGGCGGTGGACAACCTCAGCCTTGAATACCGCACCGCCCAGCGCGTGGTGCGGGCCACCCACCAGGTCAGCTTCGAAATCGACCGTGCCGACCGCTTTGTGCTGCTGGGCCCGTCGGGCTGCGGCAAGTCCACCTTGCTCAAGGCTGTGGCCGGTTTCATCGAGCCGCGTGAAGGGCAGATTCTGCTGCAAGGCCAGCCCGTGCGCGGCCCAGGGCCGGATCGCATCGTGGTGTTTCAGGAATTCGACCAGTTGCCGCCGTGGAAGACGGTCAAGCAGAACGTGATGTTTCCGCTGTTGGTGTCCGGCCAGCTCAAACGCGCCGAAGCCGAGGAACGGGCGCTGCATTACCTGGACAAGGTCGGCTTGGCCGCCTTTGCCGATGCCTACCCGCATACGCTCTCAGGTGGCATGAAGGCGCGGGTGGCGATCGCCCGGGCGCTGGCCACGCAGCCGAAGATCCTGCTGATGGACGAGCCGTTCGCCGCCCTCGACGCCCTCACCCGGCGCAAGATGCAAGAAGAGCTGCTGCTGTTGTGGGAAGAGGTGCGCTTTACCTTGCTGTTCGTCACCCACTCCATTGAAGAGGCGTTGGTGGTGGGCAACCGCATCCTGTTGCTGTCGCCGCACCCGGGCCGCGTGCGCGCCGAGGTGCACAGCCACCAGTACGACCTGGGCAGCCTGGGCGCCAGCGACTTCCAGGCCAGCGCCCGGCGCATCCACCGCTTGTTGTTCGATGAAGCCGAAACGCCGGAGCACAGCGCCGACCTGGGTTTCAACGACATCCGCATCGCCTACTGACAGGAGCCTTGGCATGACTATTACCTCTGCACGCCAGGAATACGAAGTTCAGTTACAGCCGCTGCCCGGCGTACCGCTGGAACGCGACCTGCCGCTGGCGCAACGGCTGTGGCAGCAAGGATGGCTGCGCAAAGCGGTGATCCTGGCAGCGCTGGCGGTGCTCTGGGAGTTGGTCGCGCGCTATACCGACAATGACCTGCTGCTGCCGAGCTTCTTGCAGACGGCTGCGGCGTTCTGGGACGGCATGCTCAGCGGCGAGTTGCCGGCCAAGGTCGGGGTATCGCTGGTGATACTGCTCAAGGGCTATGTGCTGGGCATTGTGCTGGCGTTCGGCCTGACCAGCCTTGCGGTATCGACGCAGATCGGCCGCGACCTGCTCGGCACCCTGACCTCGATGTTCAACCCGCTGCCGGCCATCGCGTTGCTGCCCCTGGCGCTGCTGTGGTTCGGGCTGGGTGATAACAGCCTGATTTTCGTGTTGGTGCACTCGGTGCTGTGGGCGCTGGCGCTGAATACCTATGCCGGGTTTCTGGGGGTTTCGGAAACCCTGCGCATGGCCGGGCGCAACTATGGCCTGCGCGGCCTGCGCCTGGTGCTGCATGTGCTGGTGCCGGCGGCGCTGCCGTCGATTCTCTCGGGGCTGAAGATTGGCTGGGCGTTCGCCTGGCGCACGCTGATCGCCGCCGAGCTGGTGTTTGGCGCCAGCAGTGGCAAGGGCGGGCTTGGCTGGTACATCTTCCAGAACCGCAACGAGCTGTACACCGACAAGGTGTTTGCCGGGTTGGCGGTGGTGATCTTCATCGGGCTGCTGGTGGAGGGGCTGGTGTTCAATACCCTGGAGCGGCTGACGGTCAGGCGCTGGGGGATGCAGCGGTAGGCTTTGCCGGCTTTTGCTCGTGTAGGAGCGGCCTTGTGTCGCGATGGGGCGCGTAGCGGCCCCAGGATGTTGGTTTCAATCTAAATCGTCGGGGCTGCTGCGCAGCCCATTCGCGACGCAAGGCCGCTCCTACAGTTGGCGGCTCCTGCGATGAGGCCGGGGCAGGCTAAACCTGATACTGCGCCGCCGCGTTGGCCAGGGTCTTGCCGATTTCCTCGCGCAGGTCCACGGGCAGCTCCACCACCAAGCTTTCCCCCTGGCTCAGCAGCCACCAGCGCAATGGCCAGCCGTCCATCACCGTTGCCCGCAAGCGGTGCCCCTGCTCCAGCGCCGTCAGCTGCATATCTGCCGTCAGCGGCGCCTCGCGCAACTGCCGCGCCAGGTTATCGCTGACCCGCGCCTGCAACTCGACGCCCGCGCCGGGCACCGGCTGCAACAAATCGCCACGCAAATACCCCTGCAGATCAAAATTGCCGCGCAACTCCCCGCCAGCGCTGGCCGACCAGTGCCAGCCAAACGGAATGCTCTTGTCGTTGCGCTCCAACGGGAAAATCAGCGACAGCTCGTTGAGGTCACGCTCAACCGTGCGTTTGCTGACAGTGAACCCCACATCACGCAGGCGCCAGACCAGTTCAGCGCTGGTAATACCGGGGGAGCGGCCGGGCAGTTGACGAAGCAACGCCCATTGGCGGCTGAGGGTGGCGCGAGTGGTGGCGAACGGCAAAAGGGAACGTCCTTGTCTAGGCTTGCCGCCTAGAATGGCGGCACAAGCAGGTCATGGCAATTGGCCACAGCGTGCTCAGATCAATCAACTGACAATTGGTTGCCTACGATGTGATCGTTCGCGACAGGTTTTGACGTGTCGTCGCGCAGAATCACGCTCCAGCGCAGTCGAGGTCGGGGCTGTAACGTTCAATGAGGATGAACATGTCTGCTGCCAGCAATATCCATTCACTGCTTGCGCGGCTGCTGCCCGAGCGCATAGTCCCGGCGCCAGCACGCCCTGGCGTGCGCCATCGGCTGTTCGCCGGCATCGGCCTGCCCAGCCAGCCGGCGCTGGGCGAGCGCTTTGGCCTGATCGACCGCCTGGATGAAGCGACCGACCTGCATGCCGTCTACGTCGACCTCAGCCGCCAGGCCCTGATGGGCAATGTCGCGGCGCTCAACGACCTGGGCTGGATCTGGCTCAATGGCAAGTACTGGCGCGGCGATACCGCGCTGGCCGGTCATCTGCTGCGCATGGCAGCGCTGCAGGGCGATGCCGCTGCGTGGTTCAACCTCGGACAGCAGCATTACTTCGGCAAGGGCGTGGATGTTTCCTACGCCAATGCTGCCGAGTATTACCGCCATGCCTTCGAGCGCGGGCTGCTGCATGCGGCGGCGGCGCTGGGGGATTTGTACGAGGAAGAGGTCTGCGACGGCGAGCAGGACTGGCAGGTAAACCCGACCGAGGCGTACCAATGGTTCCTGCGCGGCGCCATGCGCGGCGAGACGCGCTGCCGTTTCGAGGTGGGCTACCGCCTGCTGCATGGGTTGTACGTAGAGCCGGACACCAAGGCGGCGCTGTACTGGCTGGAGCTGGCCGCAGCCACCGGGGTGATGCAGGCCGCCGAGGAGTTGGCGATGTACTTCAGCCATGTCGATGCGGCCCGTTACATGGGCTGGCGTGATCAAGCGATACAGCTGGGCAGCACCCTGGCGCTGACCATGAAGCTGGAAGACCAGATACAGCCCTGAACCGGCGTGGCCCTCATCGCAGAATGACGCGGTCAGTGTAGGAGCGGCCTTGTGTCGCGAACGGGTCGCAAAGCGGCCCCGGCGATATCAATTTTCAAGCACACATTTTGGGGGTGCTTCGCACCCCTTTCGCGACACAAGGCCGCTCCTACATAAACCGCACCCACGCGGATATTGATATGCGTGGTTGACGGCAGGGGGAGGGCCGGGCGTATATTGATAGTTAGCAAACTATGAATATCCCGGAACCTCATGTCCATCGATGCACTGCAACTGAAAATCAGCAGCGGCATGGTCGTTGCCGCTCGGCATTGGCGCCGCCTGTGCCAGGGCGCGCTGACCCGCTATGGCATTTCCGAAGCCTGTGCCGTACCGCTGTTGATGATCGTGCGCCTGGGTGATGGCGTGCACCAGGTGGCCGTGGCTCAGGCTGCCGGCCTTGAAAGCCCATCGCTGGTGCGCCTGCTCGACCAACTGTGCAAGGCGGGCCTGGTGCGCCGCAGCGAAGACCCGCACGACCGCCGCGCCAAGGCCCTGAGCCTGACGGCCAGCGGCCGCACCCTGGCTGAATCCATCGAAAACGAGTTGGTGCGCCTGCGCCAGCAAGTGCTGCACGGCATCGACCCCGCGGACCTTGAAGCCACGCTGCGCGTCATCCGCGCCTTCGAAGCTGCCGGGGATGCGCCGTGAGCGGTTTTTTCAGCTCGGTGCCGCCGGCACGTGACTGGTTCTACGGCGTGCGCACCTTCGCCGCCTCCATGATCGCCCTCTACATCGCCCTGCTGATGCAGCTGCCACGCCCCTATTGGGCGATGGCCACGGTGTACATCGTCTCCAGCCCGTTCCTCGGCCCCACCACCTCCAAGGCGCTGTACCGCGCCCTCGGCACCTTGCTCGGTGCGGGCGGGGCGATCTTTCTGGTGCCGCCGCTGGTGCAGTCGCCGGTGCTGTTGAGCATCGCCATCGCGCTGTGGACCGGCACCTTGCTGTTCCTCTCGCTGAACCTGCGCACGGCCAACAACTACGTGCTGATGCTGGCCGGCTACACCTTGCCGATGATCGCCCTGGCGGTGGTCGACAACCCCCTGGCGGTGTTCGACGTCGCCTCCTCGCGGGCCCAGGAAATCTGCCTGGGCATCGTCTGCGCGGCAGTGGTCGGGGCAATCTTCTGGCCACGCCGGCTGGCCCCGGTGGTGGTCGGCGCCACCGGCAACTGGTTCAACGAAGCGATCCGCTACAGCGATACCTACCTGGCACGCGACGTGGCCGCCGAGCACGTCGGGGCCATGCGCGGCACCATGGTCGCCACGTTCAATTCGCTGGAAATGATGATCGGCCAGCTTGGCCACGAGGGCGCCGGCCCGCACACCTTGAAGAACGCCCGCGAGCTGCGCGGGCGGATGATTCACCTGCTGCCCGTCATCGACGCCCTCGACGATGCCCTGACCGCCCTCCAAGGCCGCGCCCCAGCGCAATACGCCCAGGTGCAGCCGCTGCTCGCCAGCGCCCGCGATTGGCTCAAAGGCACCGCCGACAGCGCCTCAGTGGCGCGCTGGGCGGCCCTGCACGAGCAGATCGACCGCCTGCAACCCAGCGCTGCGGCGCTCGACCAACGCGCCGAACTGCTGCTCTCCAACGCCCTGTACCGCCTGGGCGAGTGGGCCGACCTGTGGCAGGACTGCTGCACCTTGCAGCACGCCCTGCGCCTGGACGACGCCAAGCCCTGGCGAGCCGTTTATCGCCACTGGCGCCTGGGCCGGCTGACGGCCTTCTTCGACCGCGGCCTGATGCTGTACTCGGTGGCATCCACGGTACTGGCAATCATCGTTGCCTGCGGCCTGTGGATTGGCCTTGGCTGGAACGACGGCGCCAGCGCGGTGATTCTGGCAGCCGTTTCGTGCAGCTTCTTCGCTGCCATGGACGACCCCGCGCCGCAGATCTACCGGTTTTTCTTCTGGACCCTGCTGTCGGTGGTGTTCTCCAGCCTGTATCTGTTTCTGGTGCTGCCCAACCTGCACGATTTCCCGATGCTGGTGCTGGCCTTCGCCGTGCCATTCATCTGTGTCGGCACCCTGACCGTGCAGCCGCGGTTCTACCTCGGCACCCTGCTGACCATCGTCAACACCTCGACCTTCATCAGCATCCAGGGCGCCTACGACGCCGACTTCTTCGCCTTCCTCAACGCCAACATCGCCGGCCCCGTGGGCTTGCTGTTCGCCTTTGTCTGGACCTTGGTGATGCGCCCGTTCGGCGTTGAGCTGGCGGCCAAGCGCATGACCCGCTTTGCCTGGCGCGACATCGTTGGCATGACCGAACCTGCAACCCTGGCCGAGCACCGCAAGGTCGGCGTGCAGATGCTCGACCGCCTGATGCAGCACCTGCCGCGTCTGTCGCAAACCGGCCAGGACAGCGGCGTGGCGCTGCGCGACCTGCGCGTGGGGCTGAACCTGCTCGACCTGCTGGCCTACCTGCCGCGCGCCGGGGCCCAGGCCCGCGAGCGCCTGCAAACCGTGGTCGAGGAAGTGGGCGGGCATTACGCCGCCTGCCTGCGCGCCGGTGAACGCCTGCATGCGCCGCCTGCGCTGCTGCGCAACATGGAGCGCGCGCGCCTGGCGCTGAACCTGGATGAACGCTACGAACGCGGCGACGCTCGCACCCACCTGCTGCACGCCCTTGCCGGCCTGCGCCTGGCGCTGTTGCCGGGCGTGGAGGTGATGCTTGAGCCTGCCGAACAATCGCAACTGCCCCCGGGCCTGGACGGAGCGCCGCTGTGATCGGTGAACTGGATATCAGCGGGGTGTTCCTGCCCACGCTACTGGTGATGATGGTGGGGACCTACCTGCTGTTTCTTGGGGTGCACGCGCTGCTGGTGCGGGTGCACTTCTATCGCCTGGTCTGGCACCGGGCGCTGTTCAACGTTGCCCTGTATGCCGTGCTGCTTGGCGCGGTGGACCACTTTTGCCGAAGCCTGATGCTGCCATGAAAAAACCTTTGCTGACCCTGGGCCGTGTGGTCCTGACCCTGCTGGTAGTGACCCTTGCCACCGTACTGGTGTGGCAAATGGTGGTGTACTACCTGTTCGCCCCCTGGACCCGCGATGGCCATATCCGCGCCGACGTGATCCAGATCGCCCCGGACGTGTCCGGGCTGATCCAGAAGGTCGAGGTACGCGACAACCAGACCATCAAGCGCGGCGACGTGCTGTTCACCATCGACCAGGACCGCTTCACCTTGGCCCTGCGCCAGGCCCAGGCGACCCTGGCCGAGCGCCAGGAAACCCTGGCCCAGGCCAGCCGCGAGGCGCGGCGCAACCGCAAGCTGGGCAACCTGGTGGCTGCCGAGCAGCTCGAAGAAAGCCAGTCCCGCGAAGCCCGCGCCCGTTCGGCCATGAGCGAGGCGCAGGTGCAGGTGGACGTGGCCCAGCTCAACCTTGACCGCTCGGTGGTGCGCAGCCCGGTGGACGGCTACCTCAACGACCGCGCCCCCCGCGCCCACGAGTTCGTCAGCGCCGGCCACCCGGTGTTGTCGGTGGTCGACAGCGCCTCTTACCACGTCGATGGCTATTTCGAAGAGACCAAGCTTGGCGGCATCCATATCGGGGACGCCGTGGACATCCGCGTGATGGGCGACAACACCCGCCTGCGTGGCCGCGTGCAGAGCCTGGCCGCCGGCATCGAGGACCGCGACCGCAGCAGCGGCGCCAACCTGCTGCCCAACGTCAACCCGGCATTCAGCTGGGTACGCCTGGCCCAGCGGATTCCGGTACGCATCGCCTTCGACGAAGTGCCGCAGGACTTCCGCATGATCGCCGGCCGCACTGCCACGGTGTCGATCATCGAGGGTACGCAGCCATGAAACAGCTGGTCTTGGCGGGCCTGTGCCTGGCCCTTGGCGCCTGCACGATGGTCGGGCCGGATTACACAGTGCCTGCCGACGCCGCCGTGCAGCGTGACGACCTCAACGGCCCGCTGCGCCGGGACGCGGCCAACGTGGTGTCGGCGCCGGTGCCCGAAGACTGGTGGCAGCTGTATCAGGACCCGCGCCTGAACCAGCTGGTGCGCCAAGCGCTTGCCGCCAACAGCGACCTGCGCGTGGCTGCCGCCAACCTGGCCAGGGCCCGCGCCCAGGTGGAGGTGGCCGAGTCCGCAGGGGGCTTCAATGCCGGCGTCAAAGCCGGCGCCCAGCGCCTGCAGGAGTCCGGCGAAGCCTTCCTGCAACCGGAGAAGGTGCCGGTGGCCAACATAGGTGAAGCCGTGATCAGCGCCAGCTATCAGTTTGACCTGTGGGGCACGCTCAAGCGCGGCACCGAGGCCGCCAAGGCCAACGCCGATGCGGTGCAGGCAGCCGCCGACACCGCGCGTATCACCTTGGTGGCGGATGTGGTCAAGGCTTATACCCAGGTGTGTTCGGCCAACGAGGAATATCACCTGGCCCGCGAGTCGCTGGACCTGCAACGCCAGAGCGTGCAGCTGACCCAGCGCCTGCGCGATGCCGGGCGCGGCGACGACTCCCAAGTCACCCGCTCGCAAACCCAGTTCAAGTCGCTGAGCGCCGAACTGCCGCGCTTCAAGGCCGAGCGTGAAACCGGCCTGTATGCCCTCGCGGCACTGCTGGCCAAGCCGGTCGAGCAATTACCCGCCGGCACTGGCGATTGCGCCGAGCTGCCGCACCTTGCGCAGCGCGTACCGGTGGGCGATGGCGCCGCGCTGCTCAAACGCCGCCCGGACGTGCGCCAGGCCGAGCGCCAGCTGGCGGCCGCCACGGCCAATATCGGTGTCGCCACTGGCGCGTTGTACCCCGACATCAGCATCGGCGCGCAGGTGGGCACCATCGGCATACTGGACAACCTCGGCGAACCTTCGACCAACCGTTGGGGCATAGGCCCACAGATCAGCTGGAGCATTCCCACCAACGGTACCCGCGCGCGCATCCGCATGGCCGAAGCCTCGACCCAGGCGGCGCTGGCGCATTTTGACGGTGTGGTGCTCAACGCCATTCGTGAAACCCAGACACGGCTGGCGCAGTACAGCGCCTTGCTGGACCGGCGTGATGCGCTGGCTGAAGCGGAACGTTCGGCAAAAGAGTCGGCAGACCAGACGCACCTGCGCTATCAGGTGGGGCGCGAGTCGTTCCTGGCGGACTTGCAGGCGACGCGGACCTACACCGATGTCAGGGCGCAGCTGGCGGCAGCCAATGGGCAGGTGGCGATGGGGCAGGTGGCGGTATTTCTGGCCTTGGGTGGCGGGTGGAAGGACGGCGCTGAGCGTTGAGCGCGATTAGCCTCACACGGGGGCAGACTCCATGGTTTTTGTAAAAGCCTGTGGGGGCCTCATCGCAGGCTGGCGCCAGCTCCCACAGAGATCTGAGCCAGACTCGGATATTGCGGCTGACGCGCTCTTTGTGGGAGCTGGCGACAGCCTGCGATGAGGCCCGTAAGGGCTGGTACAAGACTACGAAATCTCCCACGCCCTTGCTGCGATAGTCAGCGCCAGGGAGCGGGCTCGCCGACCAGTTGGCCCTGGATGCCTTGCACGCCCATCTCGCGTAGCACCTGCAACTCCCCTTCGGTCTCGACCCGCTCGGCAATCAGCGGCAAATCGATGCTGTGCGCAGCGCGCTGAATGGCTTCGATGAACAGGCGTTTGTGCTGTTCCTGATCGATATTGCGGATATACCCGCCATCGATCTTCAGGTACGCCAACCCCAGGTGCGCCAGGTTGCCGATCATGCTGAAGCGCCCGCCAAAGCGCTGCAACGCCAGGCTGAAGCCAAGCCCGCGCAGGCGCCGGGTCAGTTGTTCGAGCATCGACTGGTCGGGCAACTGCTCTTCGCCAATCTCGAAAGTCAGCCGTGGGCCCTGCGCGCGGTGGTGGCCCAGCAGGTCGTAGACGCGCTGCAGCGCTTGCGGGTCGGCCAGGGTGGCGGCCGAAAGGTTGAGCGCCAGGTTTTCACTGTGGTTGTGCAGGTGGTTCAGCACCTTTTCCAGCACCAGCAGGTCAAGCCGCGCCATCCAGCCGAAACGCTCCAGCCACGGTAGGAAACGCCCAGCGGCAACCGCCTCGCCGTGCTCGTCATGCAGCCGCGAAATGACCTTGTAATGCAGCACCTTTTCCGGCGCCTGGACATCGACCACCGGTTGGAAGAACAGCTCGAACTGGCCCTTGCTCAGTGCCTGTTCCAGGCGCGTATGCCAGGCGTGATGGCTGTCAGCGGCCTGTGCTGCGGCGCCTTGCTCAAGGCACACCCAGCCAGGTTGGGGCTGGCTTTCGGCGCGGGCCAGGGCTTCGTCGGCGAGTTTGAGCAACGCCTGTGGCGCATCGCCCGGGCTATAAGGGGCCAGGCCGATGCAGGCCACCGGGTCGACATCGCTGGCACCGGTTACATGCAGGCTCTGCAAGGTGGCGGCCAGCGCCTGGGCCAGTTGGGTCGCTTCCTCGTGGACCATGCCCGGCGCCAGCACGGCAAACTCGCCGCCACGGCTGCGGGTGATCAGGTCGTTGGTTTCCGGGAACTGCGCGCAGGTGCGCCGCAGCTGCTCGCCCACCGCTTGCAGCAACTGGTCCGTGCGCTGCCCGCCCAGGCGGGCGTTGAGGCCGGCCAGGTCTTGCACGCGCAACAGCAGCAGGTAACCGGCGCGGGCGTCCTCGGCGTTGCTCACGCGGGCATTGAGCTGCATCTCGAAGTAGCGGCGGTTGGCAAGGCCGGTGAGGCTGTCTTGGTACGACTCGCTGCGCAGCTTCTCGCTGCGTTCGGCCTGCTCGTTGAACAGCGCCTTGAGCTTCTCGACCATCTGGTTCATGGCCTGCACCACGCGGCGCAGTTCAGGGGTGCGCGGCAGCTCCGGCAGGCTGAGGAACTCGCGCCGGGCGATGGCGTGGGACTGCGCCACCATGTAGTCCAGCGGGCGCAACTGGCGGCGCAGCAGCAGCGCGCCGAGCACCGCACTGACCGCGCCGCACAGCAGCAGCCAACCCAGGCTGCCCAGCGCGCTCTGCCACAGCTTGGCCAAGGCGAACATCGGGTGGCTGATCACCTCGACCCGCGCCGCCTGTTGCCAGCCGCGGCTGACAATGGCATCGCCACCGGCCGGCTCCAGGCCGGTCATGTGGATGAACCAGGCCGGCACGCCGCCGCTGTCGGGCTCGGCGTGGCGCTCCACCAACACGGCGTTGGACTCGATGTCGACCACCTTGATGCTGGAGTAGTAGCCACTGTCAAAGATCGAACTGACCATCAGCTCGACCATCGCCGGGTCGTCGATGTTCGGCGTCAGGGTCAGCGCCAGCGCAGTCGCGGCATCCTGGGCGTGGGAGCGCAGTTGGTTGACGTACTGGCTACGTGAGCTTTCCAGGCTGACCATGAAGCTGCCACTGAAGGCGACCACCAGGAACAGGCAAATGGCTAGCAGCAATTGTTTGAACAGTGACATCTGTGCTCCTTCAGTAAACCGGTTCGGCCGGGAAGCCTTCGGCCTGCATTTTTTCAGCAAGTCCTGCCAACGTGACAGGCGCTTGGTGTCGCCCACCTTCTTGTTGCCGCCTGCTCCAGTCAGCCACAGGCCTTCGCCGTTGAAGGCGTAGACCGGCAGCAAGTCGGTGCGCTGGCTGGCCGGCTTGATCGCGTCCATCAGGCTGTCGAGCACCAGGGGCTGCGCCTGTGGGCTTGAATAATAGGTCAGCACCATGTGCGCCCGGTTCTGGCGCAGCGCCTTGACGTAGGTGATGCGCAGCTTCTCGGCGGGGATGCCCATGCGCCGAAGGCTGAAGTATTTGGCAATGGCGTAGTCTTCGCAGTCGCCGGCGCCTTTGATCAGCGATTGCACAGGCGTCGCCCAGTAATCCACTTCATGCCACAGGTCGATGTCTTCCATGTAGCGCAGTTGCTTGTTGAAGAACAGGTTGACCACCTTCAACTGCTCAAGCTCGCTGGCCTGCTTTTGCGTGGCCATGAGGTTCTGCCAGGCATCGATGCGCCCCTGCCCCGCCCCAAGCGGCCCATACAGCGCTTGGGCGCGGCGGCTGATCTGGTTGAAGTCCCAGTCAGCCTGGGTACCGCCCAGCAGCAGGCAGCCGAAGACCACGGCCAGGCCGAGGCGGCGAAAATTGCTGATGAGCGCCCAAGGTATCGCCACTGCGAAAACCCGTTCAGATCCGTCGAAGGCCTGCGATGTTGCAAGCTGGCGTGAGAAAAGACAACGGCACAATGCAATCATACTGCCAGCTGTCGGCAAACCCGCTTCATGCAAGGGGTCAGCATGCGCTGGCGCTTCCCAACACGGGCGTCTTCATTCACGATAGCCGTGTTTGCAAAACCGGCATTATCGGGCGTTAGATGATGCCATTTGACAAGCCACCCCTTCTCTCTCTAGTGTTATTGGATCCAATCCTTGCGAGACGACGCGCGTGGCTGAAAAAAACAAACTGCTGAGCACCGTACTCGGCAGTGAACAGGTCCCCCCACACCTCGCCCGCAGCGTTATCGAAGAGCGCTTGCGCAGCGCCATTCTGGACGGTCGCCTGCCTGCCGGTACTGCGGTGCGTCAGCAAGAGCTGGCCACGCTGTTTGGCGTCAGCCGCATGCCGGTGCGCGAAGCACTGCGCCAGCTCGAGGCGCAGTCGTTGCTGCAGGTCGAACTGCACAAGGGCGCAGTGGTTGCCCCACTGATCGGCGAAGACGCCGTGCATACCTACGGCCTGCGTGTGCTGCTCGAAACCGAAGCGCTGCGCCAGTCGATCCCCCGGCTTGATGCCGATGACATCGCTCAGGCCCGGGGTTACATCCGCCAGCTTGAAAGCGAAACCCGCCACGCCGAAATCGGCCGCCTCAACCGCCTGTTCCACATGGCGCTGTACAGCAAGTCGCCGAACCTCAAGCTGCTGCGCCTGATCGAGATCGAGCTGAACGAAGAGGAGCGCTTCCTGCGCTTCCACCTGTCGACCATGGGCCTGGGCAAGCTGACCCAGGATGACCACATCGCACTGGTCGATGCCGCCAGCGACAAGCTGGTCGACGAAGCCGTCAAGCTGCTGGAAGCGCACCTGAACAACGCTGCACGCGCCATCAGAAATTATCTCGACAAGCAATCGGCCACCTGACCCCGCCAACGGCTCAGGTAACAAGGAATGGCAGCGCACGTGCAGACCCGAGCCCAACCGATCAGCGAACCCCCTATCCGGATCCGCCTCATCTGCCTGGCTTGCAGCCGAGCGCAACTGGCGCAGTATCGCCGCTGGGCCGAAGCCCTGAGCGAGTCTGCCGAACTGATCGCCGTTGACCTGCCGCCCAGCGCCTTTCAAGCCACCTCGGCAGAACTGGCCCGCTCCCTCGCAGAACGCCTTCGACCCTACCTCGAAACGCCCCATGCGCTGTTCGGCCAAAGCCAGGGCGCGTTGGCGGCATTGGCACTGGCGCAACTGGCGCAGCGCATCTGGCCAGGCCAGACGCGCCATTTGTTTGTTGCTGGTTGTGACAGCCCGAACGCGGCCAGCCGCCCCGATACCGCCGTCCAAGTGCCGATGACCGTGGTCTACCCACCCGGCGCGCTGGCGACCATGCTCGGCTGGAATCCGCTGGCCGGCCGCGGCCTGGAGCTGATCGAGCTGGCCGCAAGTGGGGCCGACGACCCGGTATTCAGCGAGCGTATCGTGCGGATCTTCAACACCCACCTCGGCTTGCTCAGCCTCTAACCCGGCCTTTTGCCGGCAGCCTGGCGCTGAGCCACTGGTGCTGCCAGCCATGGCAGTGCCCGCATTTTCAGCACACTCTACCTGCGCAGCGGCCGCTGATCATCAGTAGCGGGCCCGGCCGCCTGCCACCCACCCACTAGCAGAAGGAGCCTGCCACCGGGGCAAGGACCGCCAGCCGATCAGACGCCCCCCTAATAGCCAAACTTTCTACTTATTGTTCACCAGTGCTCTACATGAGGCATTCACTGTCTATTTTTTCTGATTGTTAATTATCGGAAGGGACAGCGGCTGCCCAATTAAAACAACGACGTTGTTTTGATTTGCACTTCATCAACCACAATAAAGTGCCCTCTTCAAATAAATAAAAAAACAATTGCAACTTCTTTTGCACTTGCTCTAGTTTTTATATCGCCAGCTACCGCGGCACGGCCTCCCTGTGAACCGTAGCCTGCACCGCGCTGTACGGCCCATGCACAGTGTTCGGCATCGATATTCAATCGACGTACCCGCTCGCCTGAATATCGGCAACCGACGGCTGCGCGTGGCATTAACGCACCCATAACTTAGCCACGATGGATATCAACATGAGCACATTGAAGCGCACACTGACCGATAACAAATTGGTACTTTCGCAGCACCCGCTGTTCTCTGAAATCAAGACACTGCCGATTCTGCGCACCTTCATGGAAACCCATGTTTTTGCAGTCTGGGACTTCATGTCGCTGACCAAGCGCCTGCAACGGGAACTGACCTGTGTCAGCTTGCCGTGGCTGCCGCCCACCGACCCCGCCGCCGCGCGCCTGATCAACGAGATCGTGCTGGGTGAAGAGTCCGATGATCGCCCAGGCCATGGCCATTACAGCCATTTCGAACTGTATCTGGACGCCATGCGTGAAGTCGGTGCCAGCACCCAGGCCATCGAGCGTTTCGTCAGCCTGATGCAAGAGGGTGTGCCGCATGCCGAGGCCCTGCTTCGCGCAGAGGCCAGCGAGGCGGCGCAGCGCTTCGTGTGCGACACCCTTGAAGTTGCCCTGCATGCCCCGGCGCATCGCGTCGCAGCGGCCTTCCTGCATGGGCGCGAAAGCGTCATCCCGACCATGTTCCAGCAAATTCTCGACGAGTGGGGCATCGGCATCGAGCAGGCGCCGATCTTCCGTTACTACCTGCAACGCCACATCGAGGTGGACTCCGAAGACCACGGCCCGGCCGCGGAGCAGTTGCTGGCGCGCCTGGTAAACCGTGACCCGGTCCGCGAAGAGGAGGTCTATGTGGCCGCCATTGCCGCAGTGGACAGCCGCATGGCGCTGTGGGACAGCCTGCGTGCTTCGTTGCAGGCCTCGGTCGCCGGGGCCAGCGCATGAACGCCCTCGACTACCGCTCATTTGCCGACGCCTGGGAAGCGCGCGCGACCATACGCACGCGGCCCAGGCGCAAGGTCGAGGATGACCAGCGGTTGATCTACCCGCTGAGCCGCCAGCCGCTGGTGCTCGGCGCCACGTTTCAGCGCGAATGCCCGCAACTGCGCGATTTCGTACTGGTGCAGAGCCTCTACAAGTTCATCAACGACGTGGTGATCTTCGAGACCGAAATCGTCGACCGCACCGCCCGGCGCATCGCCAAGGACCGCTTCGCCGTGCGCTTTCCGTTTGCTTGCCGCTATGACGCCATGACCGTGGTCGTGGATGAGGACTACCACGCTCTGGTGGCGATGGACTTCCTGCAGCAGACCATCGCCCTGACCGGTGTCGAGCCAATTGCCCTGCCGCAGGAGATCGAGCTGAGCCGGGCCATCCCCGCGGCGCTGGCGCAGGTGCCCCAGGCGCTGCGCGATGCCATGGAGCTGATCTGCGTGGGCATCGCCGAGAGCACCCTGACCGACGATGTCGCGGCGTTTGCCCGCGACGACTCGGTCAAGCCTTCGGTGAAGGGCCTTATGGCTGACCACCTGCTCGATGAAGGCCGGCATTCGACGTTCTGGGCACGCCTGACGCGCATCTACTGGCACAGCGCCTGCGAGGCAGACCGGCGAGCGCTCGCCGAGGTGCTGCCGGTATTCCTGCGCCAGTACCTGACCAACGACATCCAGCAGGCCTTCGACCTTGCCTTGATCGCCGCGCTGCCGGTGAGCGAGGCGGTACGCCAGGCGTTGCGTGATGAGGTGTGCGCGCTGGCCTTCCCGATCAACCACCAGCACCCGCTGCTGGGCAACATCCTGCGCTTCATGCGCAGCAGCTCGCTGCTTGAGTCTGCCTGCGTGCAGGACGCGTTGCGCGACTACCTGCCCTGAGGAACACATCATGAGACGCCTCGAGATACTCCTGGTGGGCACCAGCCCCGCCCTGCTCGCCCTGGCCTGCCAGCTGGACGAACAGGGCCATGGCGCCGCCACCGCAGCCAGCGCCGACGCCTTGCGCCGGCAACTGACCAACGCCCCTGACCTGGTGCTGGAAGACGGCAGCCTGGCCCTGGCCAGCGGCGACTGGCAGACGCTGGGCAACGCCCCGCTGCTGCGCCTGCGCCTAGGTGCAAGCTTTGCCGAAACCCTGCCACGGCTGGAAATCCTGTGCTGGTGCGGCAGCGCCACCGCCCAGCGGCTGATCGAACGCCAAGCCGTGCCATCACCGCAATCGGGCAATGGCGAGCAACTGCGTGAAGACGCCTTGCAGGCGCTGGGCGACCTGCTGGCCATGCAGGTCAACCAGTTCGCCCGCAACCCGCAACACCTGCAGCAAGCGCAGGCAGTCAGTACCGGCGTGCATGAGCGCGAGCACAGCCTGGATTGGCTTGAAGCGCTGGCTTACCGGCACCCGTTCAATCGCACCTTGCGCGCAGACCTGCTGGAGCAGGCCGAGCAGCCGTTGATCGGGCTGCTTGAGCAGAGCTTGCGCCGACACGCCGGGCTCCCCGCCGTTGAGGGCGAGCCTTATCGACAACTGCACGCACGTGTGGTCGGTATTCAGCGCGCGCTGTTGCCACTGTTGCCGGCAGGCGGCGCCCAGCCGCCGGTGGTCGCCGTGTGCATGGGCAAGTCGCCTGCGCTGTATGCAAGCCTGCTGGCCATTCTGGGTTGCGCGGCCATCTACCTGCCGCTCGACCCGGCCACGCCCGCCGAGCGCCTGCAGCGCATTGTCGAAGATGCCGGCGCCTGTGTGCTGCTGCATGACGGCAGGGTGCTTAACGGCCTTGTGGGCGTAGATGTACGCGACATCGCCCTGACCGATGATTCGGCTCTGCCTAGCCTGGCCCTGCGCCAGACGGCCCCTGAGCAGCCCTGCGTGGCGATCTACACCTCAGGCACCACGGGCACGCCCAAGGGGGTGCTGCTGAGCCAGCGCAACCTGGCGCACTTCGTTGCCTGGTATCGCGAGCATGTGGCGCTGGATCAACACAGCCGGGTGTTGCAGTTCTCGACCATCGGCTTCGATGCCTCGCTGCTGGATATTCTGCCAACCTTCGCCTGCGGCGCCACATTGGTACTGCCGAGCGAGGATCAGCGGCGCGATCCGCAGCAACTGGTCGAGCTTATCCACCGCCGCGAGGTCAGCCATGCGTTTCTGCCCCCTGCACTGCTGAGCATCCTGCCGCGCGAGGTGCATCTGGGCTTGCAGCACCTGATCACCGGGGGCGATGTCTGCGAGCCCGAGGTCATTGCACGGCTGGGAGCGCAGAGCCACCTGCACAACATCTACGGCCCGACCGAGACCACAGTGCTGGCCACCACGCGGGTGTTGAGCGCCGGTGACAGCAATCGCAACCTGGGGGTGCCGATTGCCAACAGCCAGGTGCTGATCCTGAATGAGCAACTGCGGCCGGTGCCTGAGCAAACCCCTGGTGAGCTGTATCTGAGCGGGCCGGGTGTCGGGGTGGGTTACTTGAACAACCCCGCGCTGACTGCCGAGCGCTTCGTCGAACTTGCGCTGGCCGAAGGGCGCACCTTGCGTGCCTATCGCAGCGGCGATATCGGCAAGTGGACGGCGCAGGGTATCGAGCTGTGTGGGCGGCGTGACAACCAGGTGAAGATTCGCGGCTTTCGGGTCGAGCCTGAGGAGATCGAGCACAGCCTGCGCAGCAGCGGCCTGTTTGCGCAGGTGGCCGTGGTAATCGACCCTCAGCGGCGTGTGCTGGCGTTCGTGACGGCGCCGCTCGTTGAGGATGCCGGGCAGCACCTGCGCGAGCATGCCGAACGCGCCCTGCCCGACTACATGCGCCCGGCGTTCTACCAAGTGCTGGAGCGTATGCCGGCCACCGCCAATGGCAAGGTCGACCGCCAGGCGTTGTTGCGCCTGCCGCTGGCCTTGCCAAGCAGCCAGCGCCTGCAACCGGCGACCAGCACCGAGCAGGGCCTGCGCAGCTTGTGGAGCGAGCTGCTGGAGCTGCCCGAGGCCGATATTTCGACCGACGACAGCTTCTTCAACCTGGGTGGGCATTCGATCCTGTTGTCGCGATTGTTGCTGGAGGTGCGCGAGCGATTCGGCCAGGGCGTGGCGATCAATCGATTTATCGAACTGCCGACCCTGCAACGCCTGGGCGCGCTGCTCGATGGCGTTGATGAGCCGCAACACGAGGGGCTGGCGCGCCTGGAACAGGACGCCAACCGGGAACTAGGCCTGCAGGTGCGTTCTGTCGAGCACATGGGCGATGTGCACAAGGTGATCGTCACGGGAGCCAACAGCTTCCTGGGCGTACATCTGGTGGAGGCACTGCTGGGATGGGGCGCCACCGAGGTGGCTTGCCTGGTGCGCAGCAGCGCTGGAATGACCGCTGCACAGCGTTTTGCCCAGGCGCTGGCCGAGAACCATGTGGCGCTGGACATGGACCGTGTGCGGGTATTCGACGCCGACCTGCGCAAGCCGCTGCTGGGCCTTGAGCCGGGGGTCTACGACTACCTGGACAGCCATTACGGCGCACTGCTGCACAACGCAGCGCAGGTGAACCATGTGCTCGACTATCAGGTGCTGGCTGCCGACAACGTCGAGCCGCTGTTCGAGTGCCTGCGGCTGTGCGAGGGGCGGCGCAAGAAGATCTTCAACTTCATCTCGACGCTGTCCGCTTGCAGCGCGGTGGATGGTGCTGGGCGGGTGCTTGAGGACGACCCAGCGAGCACCCCGCCGATCTACATCCGTAATGGCTACAACCTGAGCAAATGGGTAGGCGAACGCATCCTGCAACGGGCACGCGAGCAAGGGGTGTGGGTCAACCTGTTCCGCCCCGGCAACATCACCTTCGACAGCCGCACCGGTGCCTGCCAGCCGCAGCGCAACCGCTTGATGCTGATGCTCAAGGGGTCGCTGCAATTGGGGCAGGTGCCGGGGCTTGAGATCGACTTTGACCTCATGCCTGTGGACTTCCTCTCCCGCTTTATCGCCTTCCACGCCAGCCGCCATCAGCCCGGGCAATGCGTGTTCAACCTGCACAACCCCGAACCGCTGCGCTGGCGCGAGTACCTGGCGTCGTTCCGCGAACAGGGCCATGCCTTTGAGTTGGTGAGTGTCGAGCAATGGCAGCAGCAACTGCGCCGGGTCGACCGTGACAACGCGCTGTATGACGTCCTGGGCTTCTATCTGGACGGTTTCGAAGAGGACATCGGCGACATCGCCGGTATCGCCCATGACAACGCCCGTGCCGGTGTACAGCGCATGGGCAGCCATTACCCCAGCAAGAGCCCGGAACTGCTACGCCGTGGCTGCCGTTATCTGGCCGACATCGGCTTTATCTGACCGTTTTTACCCATAAGGAGCAACACAACATGCAAGCACTCAAGCCCGATACCCTGATCCGCAACCCTGAAGGCTGCCTGGTGGTTTCCACCGTCGAGATCGCAGCACCTGCGGCCAGCGTGTGGAACATCGTCGGTAACTTTGCCGGTTTCCCGGTGTTCATTCCGGCGCTGGCCCACATCGAGATGACCAGCAACGGTGTGCGCTCGGTGCGCAAGAAGCTGTTCAAGGATGGCAACGTGGTGATCGAACAGCTCAACTCACGTGATGACCAGGCAATGAACATGACATGGAGCCTGATCTACACCAGCCTGAACATCGGCAACCTGTGGGCGGCCATGGAGGTGGTGGCCATTGATTGGCAGCGTAGCCGCGCTACCTGGACCATCCAGGCCGAGCCTTGGGAAGGCGGGCCAGAAGCGCTGCCTGGTTTCCAGACGTTCCTGCAGGCGTTTGCCGATGGGGCGATGGCCAATGTGAAGAACCTGCTGGGCTAACACCGGCAACAGGGCCGCCCCACTGGGCGGCTTTTTTGTGCCCGGACTATTCCCGGCCCACAAAGACAAAGCCCCCGACCGCAGTGCGATCAGGGGCTTCGGAATTGAATCTTGACGATGACCTACTCTCACATGGGGAAACCCCACACTACCATCGGCGATGCATCGTTTCACTGCTGAGTTCGGGATGGGATCAGGTGGTTCCAATGCTCTATGGTCGTCAAGAAATTCTGTGTGCTGAACCGTCCAGAGGACGTGTCAGCGAATTTCTGTACTCTCTACTTAAAGACAAAACCCCTACCTGCATGCGCAGATAGGGGTTTTGCGAAATGAATCTTGACGATGACCTACTCTCACATGG
>NZ_JABWRG010000061.1:0-30887 GCF_014268825.1 Pseudomonas sp. SWRI51
GGGTTTTCAGGGCTGCTGCGCAGCCCAACGCGGGACAAGCCCGCTCGCCACAACTGTCTATCATTTCCCATAGGATTGGGTTCAACCAGCAATGTTGCGGTTGGGCATGGCCTCTGTGGGAGCTGGCGCCAGCCTGCGATGAGGCCGGTACAGGCTTGCACCGCCCAAGCGCAGGTGACGCGCAGGATCACTCGATCAGCGGCACACCACTGAGCTCTTGCAAGGCCTGGAACGACAGGTCTGCGCAGATTTCCACGACCTTCAGGCCGTCAGGCGTCACGTCCAGTACGGCAAGGTCGGTGTAGATGCGGCTGACGCAGCCAATACCGGTCAGCGGGTAGGTGCACTCGGGCACCAGCTTGCTTTCGCCGGTCTTGGTCAGGTGGTCCATCATCACGAACACCTGGCGGGCGCCGGTGGCCAGGTCCATCGCGCCGCCCACGGCCGGGATCGAGCCTTCTGCGCCGGTGTGCCAGTTGGCCAGGTCGCCCTTGACCGAAACCTGGAACGCCCCCAGTACGGCGATATCCAGGTGGCCGCCACGCATCATCGAGAACGAGTCGGCATGGTGGAAATAGGCACCGCCGGTCAGCAGGGTCACGTGCTGTTTGCCGGCATTGATCAGGTCGTCATCTTCCTCGCCGGGTGCCGGGCTTGGCCCCATGCCCAGCAGGCCGTTTTCGCTGTGCAGGAACACTTCCTTGTCGCCCAGGTAGTTGGCAACCAGCGTCGGTGCGCCGATGCCCAGGTTCACGTAGGCGCCTTCCTGGATGTCCGCAGCCACGCGCTGGGCCATTTCAGTACGGGAGAGCTTTTGGGTGATGGTCATGGCAGGCCTCAGGAAGCGTTGGCGATTGGAGCGGCGGCGCTGGAGACGGCAACCACGCGCTGGACGAAAATACCCGGTGTGATGATATGTTCCGGGTCCAGTTCGCCCAGCTCGACGATCTGGTCAACCTGGACGATGGCGGTCTTGGCGGCCATGGCCATGATCGGCCCGAAGTTGCGCGCAGCCTTGCGGTAGGTCAGGTTGCCCCAGCGGTCGCCCTTGTGCGCCTTGATCAAAGCAAAGTCGGCGTGCAGCGGCATTTCCAGCACGTACTGGCGGCCATCGATCTCACGGGTTTCCTTGCCCTCGGCCAGCAAGGTGCCGTAGCCGGTCGGCGAGAAGAACGCGCCGATGCCGGAGCCGGCAGCGCGAATGCGTTCGGCCAGGTTGCCTTGCGGCACCACCTCCAGCTCGATCTTGCCGGCCCGGTAGAGGGCGTCGAAGACGTAGGAATCGGACTGGCGCGGGAACGAGCAGATGACCTTGCGCACGCAACCGGCCTTGAGCAACGCGGCAAGCCCGGTGTCGCCATTGCCGGCGTTGTTGCTGATGATGGTCAGGTCACGTGGGCCGAGGGCAATCAGCCCATCGATGAGTTCGGACGGCATGCCAGCGGTGCCGAAGCCACCGACCAGAAGGGTTGATCCGTCGGTGATATCGGCCACGGCACTGGCGATGGACGCATGCGTTTTATCGATCAAAGCGGGACTCCCGGTGAGTTCAGAGAGAGGTCGCCCGGTGGGTGTTGTTGGTATTGAGGCGACCGGCGACTGAGGTTGATTGCGAGCTTGTCGATAGTCTGACTTAACCCGGATGGGGCGCCGAGGGGGGCAGGGCGGTATATGGGCGATTACCGAACCATTGTTTGGCCGCCGCAGCGGCTGCACGCAGCCTTTGTAGGAGCGGCCTTGTGTCGCGAAAGGGCTGCGCAGCAGCCCCAGGGATATCTGCGTGGTGCACAAATCCTAGGGGCGCTTCGCACCCCTTTCGCGACACAAGGCCGCTCCTACAAGGCGCTAGGCTTCGCGGCGCTGCAGCCGGAACTCCTTGGGTGTCAGCCCCGTGGCGCGCTTGAAGAAACGCGAAAAATACGCCTGCTCGGCAAACCCCAGGCTGTCGGCTACCTGGCCGATGGTCATGGAGGTGTAGACCAGGTTGCGCTTGGCCTCAAGGATTACCCGCTGGTTGACCAACTGCAGCGCTGACTGCCCGGTAAGTTGCCGACACAAGGCATTGAGGTGGGCGGTACTGACGCCGATCTGCTGCGCGTAGTGCTCGATCTGCTGGTGTTCCCTGAAGTGCTTTTCTATCAACTGCGCCAGGTTATCGAGGTGCTGCATACCGCGTTCCCGGGGTTTGGCGATGTGCTGGGCGCGTTCGCGAGCGCGTCGCGAGATCCATACCAGCAGCGCGCAAAGCAGCGATTGCAGCAGCAGGTCGCGTTCTGGGCGGCGCAGGGCATATTCGTCGGTCAACTGGGCAAACAGCTGGTCAAGGTAGGCCCGGTCATCGCCGGCCCAATAGCACTCGGCCTGTGCCATAGGCTTGCCTTCGAGTAGCGGCGCAAAGCGGTCGATGACCGGCTTGGCCAGGCTGATCACGTAGCCCTGGATATCTTCGGAAAAACGAAAACCATGGATGCTCATTACCGGCACGACCTGCAACGCGCCGCCGCTCACTTGCTGCTCGACATCTTCGACCAGTACCCGAGCCTTTCCGGCTTGTACGTAGAGCAACTGGGCGAGATCGCCATGGCGGTGAGTCTTGATTTCCCAGTCATGCAGGCGGCTGCGTTCCGGGATCGATTCGCAGTGAATGAGGTCTGGCGTCGGCCACGACGTCTCCCCGTAGAGTTTGAAAACCGGTATGCCATTCGCCGTTGCCATGTTGTTATCTGTCGATCCTCGAAAAGTCCTAAAAATAAAGCAGAAAGTGCCTTCTTATGGAACCTTTATCTGCGAAAAATACAGAACGACAAATCGTAACCCAGAGCCTTGCGGCTCATGAGGATAAAAACAATGAAAACTCAAATTGCCATCATCGGTGCAGGTCCGTCTGGGCTTCTGCTGGGTCAACTGCTGCACAATGCCGGTATCGACACGGTCATCATCGAACGTCAAAGCCCTGATTATGTGCTTGGCCGGATCCGCGCCGGTGTGCTCGAACAAGGCATGGTCGACCTGCTGCGCGAAGCCGGTGTCGGCGAGCGCATGGACCGTGAAGGGTTGGTCCACGATGGTTTCGAACTGGCTTTCAATGACCGCGTGGAACATATCAACCTGCGTGAATTGACTGGCGGCAAGACGGTGATGATCTACGGTCAGACCGAGGTCACCCGCGACCTGATGCAGGCCCGCCGGGCTAGCGGCGCACCCACCTATTACGATGCCAGCGACGTCCAGTTGCACGAACTCAAGGGCGAAAAACCTTACGTCACCTTTGTTCAGGACGGCACCCCGGTGCGCCTTGACTGCGACCTCATCGCAGGCTGCGACGGCTATCACGGCGTATCGCGCAAATCGATCCCGGACGGCGTGCTCAAGGAGTTCGAACGGGTCTATCCGTTCGGCTGGCTGGGCGTGCTGGCCGATACCCCGCCGGTCAATGAAGAACTGATCTACGCAAGCCATGAACGCGGCTTCGCCTTGTGCAGCATGCGCTCGCCAACACGCACCCGCTACTACGTGCAGGTGGCCAGTGACGAAAAGGTCGAGGACTGGTCCGACCAGCGTTTCTGGGACGAGCTGAAGAGCCGCCTGCCAGAGCCGATTGCGGCCAAGTTGATCACCGGCCCTTCCATCGAAAAGAGCATCGCCCCGCTGCGCAGCTTCGTCGTTGAACCCATGCAGTATGGCCACCTGTTCCTGGTTGGCGATGCCGCGCATATCGTCCCGCCGACCGGCGCCAAAGGGCTGAACCTGGCCGCAAGCGACGTCAGCACGCTCTACCGGATCCTGCTCAAGTACTACCGCGAAGGCCGCCAGGACTTGCTTGAGCAGTACTCGCAGATCTGCCTGCGACGCGTCTGGAAAGCTGAGCGCTTTTCCTGGTGGATGACCTCGATCCTGCATCAATTCCCAGGGACCGACGCCTTCACCCAGCGCATGCAGCAGGCCGAGCTTGAGTATTTCGTAAGTACCGAGGCCGGGCGCACATCCATCGCGGAAAACTATGTGGGCTTGCCGTACGAGCCTGTGGAATGAAATGGATGCTGCTGTGATCACCGCAATGGGCCGCCAAGCGGTCCCATCTGCTTTACCCGACGTGCATTAGGCATTGACACCCTCAAAGGCAGGGACAATACTCTCGAAAAATTCATATATATGTCTATATAACAATATCGAGAGCCGCCCATGAACGCCCTGTCTGCCGATGCGCGCCTGCCCCGTTACCAACAACTGCGCGACCACCTGGTCGAGCAGATCGCCAACAACCGCTGGCGCCCGGGTGAGGCGATCCCCACCGAGGCTGCGCTGGCAACCGAGTTCGACCTCTCGGTGGGCACCGTGCGCAAGGCCGTCGATGCCCTGGTGGCCGAGGGTGTGCTGGAGCGCCAGCAGGGGCGCGGTACGTTCATTCGCCGCCCGCAGTTCCAGTCCTCGCTATTCCGCTTTTTCCGCTTCGAGGCGGCCAATGGCGAACGTGCCGTGCCGCAGAGCCGCATCCTGTCCATAGAGCCGGTGCCCGCGCCGTCGGCGGTGGCCGAGGCCTTGGGGTTGGCGGTCGGGGCGCCGGTCATTCATATCGTGCGGGTACGTCTGCTCGGCGCCGAGCCGGTGCTGGCCGAAGACATCTGGCTGGCGCGCCAGACCTTCCAGCCGCTGCTTGAGGTCGACCTGGACCGCAAGGGCCCGCTGCTTTACCCCATCTATGAAGAGCTGTGCGGCCAAGTGGTTGCCTCGGCCGAAGAAACCCTGACCGCAGAAGCGGTGGATGAGGTGCACGGGCGACTGCTGCAAGTGCCGGCGGCAAGCCCGGTGGTGGTGATCGAGCGGCTGGCCCGCGATTACGCCGGCAAGCCGCTTGAGTGGCGGCGTTCGCGCGGCCATGCGCAGCACTTCCGCTACCGCATCGACATTCGCTGACCGCAACGCCGTAACCCGATGACGTTCGGCGCCGTGTCTGCACGGCGCCGTGGTTCTGCCTGCCCGACCCGCGCGCGGCGAGCGTTCGTGTGCCCGGCCGTTACACAACACACCAAAAAGGATAAAAATCATGTTCAGTTGGTATCGTCAGATCACTTCACGGGAGCGCAAGACGTTCTGGGCCTGTTTCGGCGGCTGGTCGCTGGATGCACTGGAAGTGCAGATGTTCGGCCTGGCCATTCCGGCGTTGATTGCCGCGTTTTCGTTGAGCAAAGGCGATGCCGGGCTGATCAGCGGCGTCACCCTTGTGACCTCGGCAATCGGCGGCTGGCTTGGCGGCACGTTGTCCGACCGCTACGGCCGGGTGCGCACGCTGCAATGGATGATCCTGTGGTTCTCCACCTTTACCTTCCTCTCGGCATTCGTCACCGGCTTCTACCCGCTGTTGTTCGTCAAGGCCATGCAAGGTTTTGGTATTGGTGGTGAGTGGGCGGCGGGCGCGGTGCTGATGGCCGAAACCATCAACCCGAAATACCGCGGCAAGGTCATGGGCACGGTGCAGAGCGCCTGGGCGGTGGGCTGGGGCCTGGCGGTGGCGCTGTTCACGCTGATCTACTCGCTGGTGCCGCAGGAGTTCGCTTGGCGGGTGATGTTCTTCGTCGGCCTGCTGCCGTCGCTGTTGATCATCTGGGTGCGCCGCAACGTGCCTGAGCCGGACAGCTTCCAGCGCATGCAGAAGGCCAACGTGGTACCGGTCAGTTTCGCCAAGTCCATGGCCGGGATATTCCGCCCTGAACTACTGCGCGTCACCTTGCTCGGCGGCCTGCTGGGCCTGGGCGCACATGGTGGCTACCATGCGGTGATGACCTGGCTGCCGACCTTCCTCAAGACCGAGCGCAACTTGTCGGTGCTCAACTCGGGCGGCTACCTGGCGGTGATCATCTTCGCTTTCTGGTGCGGCTGCGTGGTCAGCGGCATGCTGATCGACCGGATTGGCCGGCGCAAGAACATCCTGCTGTTTGCGGTGTGCTGCGTGCTGACGGTGCAGGCCTATGTGTTCTTCCCGTTGAGCAACACCCAGATGCTGTTCCTGGGCTTCCCGCTGGGCTTTTTCGCCGCCGGTATTCCGGCAAGCCTCGGGGCGTTCTTCAACGAACTGTACCCGGCGGATGTGCGCGGCGCCGGGGTGGGCTTCTGCTACAACTTCGGCCGCGTGCTGTCGGCGGTATTCCCGTTCCTGGTCGGGCATATGAGCGAGTCGATGTCGCTAGGCGCTGCCATCGGCATCGATGCCGGTATCGCCTATGGCGTGGCCGTGATCGCCGCCCTGTGCCTGCCGGAAACCCGTGGCCGCAGCCTTGAAACCACGCCTGCACCCGCCATGGCGGATGCGCAGGCCAAGTAACCTCACTTGCACTTTTCGATGAGCACCATGCCTGACGTTCCCGTTTCACCGTTTTCTGCTATCGACAGCCATGCCCACGTGTTCAGCCGCGGGCTGAGCCTTGCCGCCGAGCGCCGCTACGCGCCGGCCTACGATGCGCCGCTGGGCGATTACCTCGCCCAGTTGCACGGCCACGGCTTCAGCCATGGCGTGTTGGTCCAGCCGAGTTTTCTCGGCACCGACAACGGCTACCTGCTCAGCGCCCTGCGCGCTGCGCCTGGGCAACTGCGCGGCGTGGTAATGCTGGAGCGGGGCGTCCAGCGCGAGCCCCTCGAGCAGATGGCGGGCCAGGGCGTGCGTGGTGTGCGTCTGAACCTGATGGGCCAGGCACTGCCTGATTTTGCCGATGCCCAGTGGCAGACGCTGCTGGAGCGCATCGGTGAGCAAGGCTGGCACCTGGAGCTGCACCGCGAGGTCCAGGACCTGCCGGCGCTGGTACGGGCATTGCGGCCGTTCGGGCTGGATATCGTCATCGACCATTTTGGCCGCCCCGACGCCCGTCGCGGCCTCGGCCAGCCGGGCTTTGCCGAGCTGTTGACGCTGGGCGGGGAGGGCAAGGTGTGGGTGAAGGTGTCAGGCGTCTATCGGCTTGAAGGCACGCCGCAGGAAAACCTGCACTTCGCTCGCCAGGCGCTGGCTGCGCTGGAGGCGCATTACGGGGCTGAGCGCCTGATGTGGGGCAGCGACTGGCCGCACACACAGCATGAGCAGGCGGTGAGTTTCACCACGGCGGTCGAGCAATTCGATGCGCTGGGCTGTTCAGCCGAACTGCGGCGGGCGCTGTTGGTAGACACTGCGCGAGCGCTGTTCAGGTTCGATTGACGTAGTGTTGAAACGGCCCTGCGGGTGCAATGCGCCGGCAGGGCCTTGCGGGAGTCAGGTTTTGGCGGGGTGAATGGCCCGCTCGATCTTGTCCTTGAGCAGCAGCCGCTCCTTGCGCAGCTGGGTGACCCGCTCATCATTGCTGCCTTTGCCTTCGGCCACCATCACTTCCTTGTCCTTGGCGTTGTAGTCCTTGTGCAGCTTGTGCAGGGCCTGGTCCTTGTCGATCAAAGCCTGGAAGTCCTCGGCGGTAATGTGCAGGTCTGCGAGCAAATCGTGCGGAACTGGCATTTCTTCACCTCTGTCTGGGGTTGGCGAAAGGGCCTGAGCCTTGAGGATAGCCGCCTTTAGGGTAGCTTGGGAGGCTTTGCCCGGGGTGGGCCTGACTGAACGGTTGCTGAATGAAAACCGTTTAATAAATAAAACTGGCCTTCGCGACTAAGTGTTACCAAGTTTTTCACAAAAAATTGATGCTACGCTTTCTAAAGTTCGCCCACTTTCCAGCGTACCCGTCCGGGCCGCTGGCCGATTCCGTACTTTGAATGCGAATGCCATGCCTAACGTCAAACCCCTGCGGACTGAATGGGTCACGCTGTTGGCCAGCCTGTACCTGTTGATTGGCCTTAACACCTTTCTGTGGAGCCACCTGAAGAGCATCCTGCCGCCCGGTATGGTGGGGCTGTGGCTAGGTCTTGCGTTTGCCGTGCTGATGTTTTTCGCGTTCAACCTGGTGCTGACGTTATTGGCCTTTCGTTATGTATTGAAACCGGTGCTGGTTATATTGTTCATGAGCGGTGCGGGCGTCGCGTATTTCATGAACCAATATGGCGTACTTATTGACGCTGGTATGTTTCGTAATGTCGCGGAAACCAATGTTGCCGAAGTACGCGACCTGTTGTCTATCAAGTGTGTGCTGTATATCGTGCTGCTCGGTGTGCTGCCCTCGTTGCTGGTCTGGAAGGTGCGCATTGCCTACCGCCCCTGGCACCGCGAGGTGCTCGGCAAGCTGGTGGTGGGCGGTGCCTGCGTGGCCGCGCTGGGTTCGGTGGCGCTGGTCAACTATCAAGGGCTGTCGTCGCTGCTGCGCAACCACCACGAACTGCGCCTGATGCTGACCCCAAGCAACATTGTCGGTGCCTCCATTGGTTATGTCAGCGAGCAGGTCGGCAGCGCCGCGCGCCCGTTCCAGGCCTACGCCGAAGACGCCCACCGCGACCCCGCCTGGCAGCACCACCAGCGCAAATCGCTGACCGTGCTGGTGGTGGGCGAGAGCGCCCGCGCCGAGAACTTCGGCCTGCTTGGCTACGCTCGTGATACCACGCCCAAACTTGCCCGGCAGCAGGGCCTGCTGAGCTTTACCGATGTGCATTCGTGCGGCACTGAAACGGCAGTGTCGGTGCCGTGCATGTTCTCCGGCATGGGCCGCAAGGGCTACGACGCACGAGTGGCCAAGAACCGTGAGGGGCTGCTCGACATCCTGCAGCGTGCCGGGCTTGCCGTGCAATGGCGCGATAACCAGTCTGGCTGCAAAGGCACCTGCGACCGCGTGCAGTTCATCGATGTCAGCAAGCTCAAGGACCCAACGCTGTGCGCCAGTGGCGAGTGCCATGACGCGATCCTGCTGCAAGGCCTGGCCGAGCTGATCGACAACCTCGACAAGGACACCGTGCTGGTGCTGCACCAGATGGGCAGCCACGGCCCGGAATACTTCAAGCGCTACCCGGCCGGCAGCGAGCCGTTCCAGCCGGTGTGCCGCAGCAACGCGTTGAACCAGTGCAGCCGTGAGGAAATCGTCAATGGCTACGACAACACCCTGGCCTACACCGACACCGTGCTGTCGTCGCTGATCGACACCCTGCGCAGCAAGCAGGACAAGGTCGACACCGCGATGATCTACCTGTCCGACCATGGTGAGTCGCTGGGCGAATACAACCTGTACCTGCATGGCACCCCCTACGCCATTGCCCCGGACCAGCAAAAGCATGTGCCGCTGCTGGCCTGGTTCTCCGACAGCTACCGCGAGGACTTTGGCGTAGATACCGCCTGCATGGCCAAGTTGCGCGATGCACCGCTGTCCCAGGACAACCTGTTCCACTCGATGCTGGGCCTGTTGCAGGTGCGTACCGGGGTTTACCAGCAGTCGCTGGACATGTTCGCCAGCTGTCGCCCGTGGCTTGCGGCCGAGCGCTGAACAGCCGCCCGGGCGACCGCCCGGCACCATGGATGGCGCGAGGTTTCACCCGCAGGGCCCGCGCCGTATATACTGCGCGCCAATGTTAGTGGGAGAGCCTCGTGGCCAACGAAATACACTGGATCCGTGACGACCAGACCCTGGCCGAACACTGCCAAAGCTGGCGCGAACTGCCCTTCGTAGCGCTCGACACCGAGTTCATGCGGGTCGACACCTTCTACCCCAAGGCGGGGCTGATACAGATCGGCGATGGCAAGCATGCCTTTCTCATCGACCCGCTGCTGATCCGCGACTGGCAACCGCTGGCCGCGTTGCTCGAAGACCGCACCGTGGTGAAGGTGCTGCACGCCTGCAGCGAAGACCTCGAAGTGCTGCTGCGCCTGACCGGCAAGCTGCCGCAGCCGCTGTTCGACACCCAGTTGGCCGCAGGCTACCTCAACATCGGCTTCTCCATGGGCTACTCGCGCCTGGTGCAAGAGGTGCTGGGGCTCGACCTGCCCAAGGGCGAAACCCGCTCCGACTGGCTGCAGCGTCCGCTGTCGGACACCCAGGTCAGCTACGCCGCCGAAGACGCCGTGCACCTGGCCGAGCTGTTCAGCGCCCTGCGCCCGCGCCTTTGCGACGACAAATACGCCTGGGTGCTTGAGGACGGCGCCGAACTGGTCGCCGCCATGCGCCGCGAAGTCGACCCGCAAACCCTGTACCGCGATGTGAAGCTGGCCTGGAAGCTGTCGCGCCAGCAGTTGGCGGTGCTGCGCGAGCTGTGCGTGTGGCGCGAAAGCGAAGCGCGCCGCCGCGATGTGCCGCGCAGCCGCATCCTCAAGGAGCACTCGTTGTGGCCGCTGGCCAAGACCCAGCCCGATAACCTCTCGGCTCTGGCCAAGATCGACGAGATGCACCCGCGCACCATCCGCCAGGACGGCGAGTTCATCCTCCAGTTGATCAAGCGCGCCGCCGCAACGCCTGCCGCCGAATGGCCGCCCGCGCAACCAGAGCCGCTGCCGATCGAAGCCGCCGGCGTGCTCAAGCGCCTGCGCGCCATCGGTCAGGCCGAAGGCGAGCGCTTGCAGATTGCCCCGGAGCTGATGCTGCGCAAAAAGACCCTCGAAGCGCTGCTCAAGAGCGGCTACCCCGATGGCCCCTATCAATTGCCTGATTCGCTGCGCGGCTGGCGCCGTGAGCGTATGGGCCAGGCCTTGCTCGACGACCTGGCCGGAGACAAACCATGAAACGTATCTGCTCGATCTACCGCAGCCCGCGCAAAGCCGGCATGTACCTGTATGTGCTCAAGGCCGATGCCCTGGCCCGTGTGCCTGAAGCGCTGCTGCCCATTTTCGGCACGCCCCTGCATGCCTTCGACCTGGTGCTGACCCCCGAGCGCAAGCTGGCCCGTGAAGACATCGTCAAGGTGCTCGAAAACCTCGACAGCCAGGGCTACCACCTGCAAATGCCGCCGCCTGAAGACGAGTACATCGAGCACTTGCCCGAAGAGCTGCTGCGCCGCAACGACCCGGTCTGACCTGGCCGCGTTACCGCCCCCTCGGTGGCCCGCCTGGCGGGCCGCTTTCGTTGTCTGCCAAGGTTGTTTTCTACATGCGCGTTCTGATCGCAGAACAGGATCATGCCCTCTACGCTCGCCTGCTCGGCGAGGCGGCACCGGACCTGGAGGTCCTGACCAGCGGCGATTCAGCCGAACTTTCGCGCCAGGCACCTGAGTGCCCGGTATGGCTGGGCCAGCCCGACCTGCTGGCCAGCCTGCTGCGCCAAGGCCACAAACCGCGCTGGGTGCAATCGACCTGGGCGGGCATAAAGCCGCTTTTGGCCGACGGCCTGGCGCGTGATTACCGACTGACCCGCGCGGTGGGTATTTTTGGCCAGGTGATGGCCGAATACATGCTCACCTACATGCTGGCCCACGAGCGCGAAGTGCTGTCGCGGCTGGTCAGCCAGGTAGAGCGGCGCTGGGATGATCGCCCAGGGCGTACCTTGGAGGGGCGGCGGGTGCTGATTGTCGGCACGGGCGATATCGGCCAGCGGGTTGCCGAGTTTCTGTTGCCGTTCGGGGTCACGCTGTATGGCGTTGCCAGCAGCCCGCGCGCGCAGGCGCCATTCGTCGAAGTTGCCGGGCTTGATCAACTGCCGCGCCTGGTCGGGCAGGTCGATTATGTGTTGAACCTGCTGCCCGACACCCCGGCCACCCATGACCTTTACGATGCCGCGCTGTTCAAGCGGTTCCTGCCGGGGGCGTTGTTTATCAATGCCGGGCGCGGCGTGGCGGTGGTCGATGCTGACTTGGTCGAGGCGCTCAAGCAGGGGCATCTGGCGGGCGCGGTGATCGATGTCTGCCGCCAGGAGCCGCTACCGCAGCGCCATCCCTTCTGGACGGCCTGGGGTTTGCTGCTGACCGGGCACAGCTCGGCGCCCACCTCGCCAGCGGCGATGGTGCGGCTGTTTATCGAGAACGCCCGCAGCTATGCGGCGGGGCAGGGGCTGCGCGGCGAAGTGGACTTCGCCCGGGGTTACTGAGCGCACCCATCATCAAGGCGACGCGGTCAATGTGTAGGAGCGGCCTTGTGCCGCGAAAGGGCCGCGCAGCGGCCCCGATATCTCGGCCTCACGCAAAATCGCCAGGGCTGCTTCGCACCCCTTTCGCGGCACAAGGCCGCTCCTACACGACCGCGTGAAGTGCGCAGGCGAGGGCTGCTTACAGGCTGAACTCACCCTCAGCAGCAAGTTCGCTCAGCGGCCGGCGCGGGCTGGGTACTTCGCGGGCTTGCAGGCCTTCGGCCAAGGTCGCTTTGTCGCCCAGCTTGCCAATGGCGATCATGGCATGCAGCTCATACCCAGCCGGGATTTTCAGCTCGCTGCGCGCCAGCGCCTGGTCGAAGCCTGCCATGCCGTGGGTGTGCCAGCCGCTGATGCTGGCCTGCAACGCCATGTGCCCCCAGGCAGAGCCGGTATCGAAGGTATGCGACGGCGCCGGTTTTTCTTCGGTCGAGCCAGGTGCGGCAAAGGTGGTCTTGGAAATCACCAGTACCAAGGCCGATGCATGTTGCGCCCAGCTGCGGTTGAATTCATTGAGGATCGCCAGGTAGCGCTCCCAGCTTGGCGTGTCGCGGCGGGCATACAAAAAGCGCCATGGCTGCGAGTTATAGGCTGACGGCGCCCAACGTGCAGCCTCCAGAAAGCTCAGCAGGGTTTCCTGGCTGATCGGCTCGGCACTGAAGGCGCGCGGCGACCAGCGATTGATGAATTGCTCGTTGATGGCGTAATCGGCAATGCGTGGGTTGGCGCTCATGCAGGCTCCTGGCACAGGTCGGGAAACCTTGCACGCTACTGCCTGCGGCCAGCGCTGACAAGCGGTCTGGCTTTGCTGCCTGACTGCCTCTAGACTGGCGCCGCCGCGCGCCGCGGATTCACGTCAAATGCAGGAAACCGTGTGATGATCGCCGATACCGCGCCCTTCTGGCGGCGCAAGACCCTCGATGAACTCGACAGCCGCGAGTGGGAATCACTCTGCGACGGCTGCGGCCTGTGCTGCCTGCAAAAGCTCGAGGACGAAGACGACAACAGCGTCTACTACACCAACATCGCCTGCAAGCTGCTCGACCTGCAGACCTGCCAATGCAGCGACTACCCCAACCGCTTCGAACACGTGCCGGACTGCGTCCAGCTCACCCCGGGCAAGGCCGACCAGTTCAAGTGGTTGCCGCCTACCTGCGGCTATCGCCTGGTCAGCGAGGGCAAGGACCTGCCGGCCTGGCATCACTTGCAAAGCGGTGATCGCGAGCAGGTGCATGAGCAACGTATTTCCCGGTCTGGGCGCATGCTCAGCGAAAACGATGTCGACGAAGACGACTGGGAAGATCACCTGATTTTCCGCGCTGGCTGAACGTCGTAGCCCCTGCGGTACAAGGAGTGTTTTGTATGCGTCGCCCGCTGTTGTTGGTTGTCGCGCTATTGGCAAGTGGCCAGGCGCTGGCAAAGAAGGTCGACCTCGATTACCAGGTGCGTCTGCTGCCCGATAGCCGCCAGGCCGAAGTGCGCCTGACGCTTGCCGAAGGCAGTGCCGTGCGCAGCCTGGACTTTGACCTGGGCACGGCTGGCGCCTACAGCGATTTTCTCGCCGACCGCCAGTGGCAGGCGCAGAACGGTCGCGGCATCTGGCGCCCGGCAGCGGGCAAGACCAGCCTGAGCTACCGCGTGCTGCTCGACCAGCAGCCCCAGGGCGCGGGCCATGAAACGCGCATTACCGCGCATTGGGCGCTGCTGCGCGGCGAGCAACTGGTCCCGCCTGCGCGCCTGGACCAGCAGGATGGCACCGAGCTTGTGGCCCGCCTCACGTTTGACCTGCCCAAGGGCTGGAAGGGCGTCGAAACGGCCTGGACGCGCATTGGCCGGCAGAAGTTTCGTATCGACGATGTATCGCGCCTGTTCGACCGCCCCACCGGCTGGATAGTGGCCGGCAACCTGGGCAGCCGCCGCGCGCGCCTGGGCGACACCGAAGTCACCGTCGCCGCGCCGCAAGGGCAGGGCATGCGGCGCATGGACACGCTGACGTTGTTGACCTTCATCTGGCCGCAGCTGCAAGCGGTGTTCCCGCGTAACCCGGCCAAGTTGCTGGTGGTCGGTGCCCGCGACGAGATGTGGCGCGGCGCGCTGGCCGGCAATAATTCGCTGTACCTGTACAGCGCCGGCCCGCTGATCAACGAACGCGGCGGCAGCCCGCTGTTGCGCGAGGTGGTGCAGCTGTTTGCGCAGATCAACGACCGCGAGGGCAGCGATTGGCTGGGCGAGAGCTTTACCGATTACTACGCCGTCGAATTGCTGCGCCGGGCAGGCGGTATGAGCGATGACCGCTACGCCGCGTTGCAGGCGCGTTTGCACAAGCGGGCGGCGAAGGTTGCCAGTTTGCAGGGCAGTAAGGCGGATGCTGGGCAGATAGCCCGCGGTGTGTTGCTGTTGCAGGCACTGGACCGTGAAATCCGCCTGCACACCCACGACAAGCGCTCGCTGGACGATGTGGCCCGGGCGCTGATGCGCCTGTCCAGCGTGAGTAGCGAAGAGTTCGTGCAGATCAGCGAAAATGTGCTGGGCCGCGAGTCCGAGGTGCTGCAAAGCAAAGTGCTGCGCTAGGCGCGCTGACCCTGAGGGGCACAGGTTACGCCATCCTGTACCGGCCTCATCGCAGGCTATCGCCAGCTCCCACAAGGACCGCCCTCAGGCACAAGACCAAGTTCTGGCCTGGATTCCTGTGGGAGCTGGCGATAGCCTGCGATGAGGCCGGTGCAGGCTTACGCACAACCCTGAAAGTTTTCGCGCAAGCCCGCTCCCACGCTGCGTGCGAGCGGGCCCTCGGCATCAACCCACCAGCGGGTCCTTGCCTGTCACCGTCACCTCTCGCACCGCAGCCTCGGCACTGTCCTTCAGCGCCTTGAGCTCGCGCGCACCGCGGTCGATCTCGCCGCGCAGATGGTTGTACTCGGCGCGGTGGCGCAGCCACCAGGCTTTGGTCGAGCAGTGCCCACTGACGCCGCGGGCCAGTGCCAGGCCACCGGCGGCTACCTGCAGCATGCCGATCAGCCCGCCGTGGCGCAGGCCTTTGCTGATCATCAACGCGCCGCCGGCCAGCGAACCTAGGCGTTCAATGCCCTGTACGTTATGTTCTGCAGTGGCGTGTGGGGTATGGATATCGAGCATCGCAAGGTCTCCTGTTTGCTTGGGTTATGCAGCTGACCCATAGCGCGCAACAGGCGTTCAATATCGCTGCCAGGCGGTGCCCCGGTTACTTGAATTTCGGCCCCGAGCGAGTATTGAGCCCCTTGGCCAGACGGTCGTACAACACCACATTCACTGTCGCGGCGAGGTTCATGCAGCCTTGGGTCGGGATATAGATGGTTTCTTCGCACCAGGCCCGCACTTCTTCACTCAGCGAGCCATCTTCAGGCCCGAAGATGTAGAGGGCGCGGTCCGGGTGGGTGTACTCAGGCAACGGCCGGGCGCCGTCCACAAGTTCGACCGCAACCGGTGTGCAGCCAAGCGGAATGATGCGCTGCAAATCGTCGATGCCGATCAGCGGGATATCGTAGTGCACCCGCTTGGTGTCGGTGACGAAGTCACGGGCGCGCTCATAGCGCTTGCCGGTGTAGAACACCGAATTGACCCCATAGCAGCCCGCGGCGCGCATGACGGAGCCGACGTTTTCAGCGGATTTGGGGTTGAACAGGCCGATGCAGCTATACCGTTTGTTCGCCACGAGTCGGGGCCCTTCGCAAAAAAGAGCGCGATTATACGGGCTTGCCGACCCTGGCGGCGACCGTCAGTCCTTCTTCAGCAACGCGCCCAGCCCTGCAAAGGGGTTGTGGGTGGCCACGGCGGTCTTCGGCGTGCTCAGCGAACCTTCGCCAAAGTACTGCTGGTCGGTGTAGCGCGAATGCTCGTTATCGTGGCAGTACAGGCACAATAGCTCCCAGTTGGAGCCGTCCTGCGGGTTGTTGTCGTGGTTGTGGTCGCGGTGGTGCACGGTCAGCTCCGACAGGCGCTTGCCGGCAAACTCACGGGCGCAACGGCCACAGACGTGCGGGTACATCTTCAGCGCCTTGTCGCGGTAGCCCATTTCCTTGTCGCGCTTGGCGTCGGCAAGAATGCGGTCGAGGCGGGCAGTGGCAGAGGAGGTGGAGCTCATGGTGTGACCTTTATTTTATTTCAGGCGGATGACGGTTATGGCGTTGAGTCTAGCGCGCCAGCGGCGGAGACGGACAGGCAAAAACGTCGGATTCGGCATAGCCTGTACAAGACAAGTTTTGCGGGCACCTTTATGTATGGCCTGTTCCGGCCTCATCGCAGGCTGGCGCCAGCTCCCACAGTGACCGCGTGAGCCGCGAGACTGACGTCTGGCTCAGATTCCTGTGGGAGCTGGCGCGAGCCTGCGATGAGGCCATGACAGGGTTGTACAAAACAGAATCGCCCAGGCGATGTTCATTGATCAGGAGATGGCAGATGTTACCTGCGATGCTGCTTGTTCTACTGGCTGCCGGGCCGCTGACCCCGCCACCGGGTGCGCCAGGTACCGCAACGCCTACGCCATACCCGCAGATCACCCCAACTAACCCGCCCAAGGCCGCAGCTGGCCAGCCCGGCGCGCCGTTGCTGCCGCCCATCCCTCAGCCCGGGCCACCCAAAGACCAACCCTTGCCTGGGCTGCAGCCAGCGCCAGCCAAACCGCCGGCCAAAGACGATTAAGCCAGGCGCTGGCCGTCCTGCATGCGCAGGCGTCGCGACAGCGTTACCGCCAAGGCGCGGATAATCCGTGCGGCGATACGCGGGGCATCGTTGAGCATTTTGTCCAGCGAGTCCTTGCCCAGGGTCAGCAGCTGGCATTCGCTGGCGGCAACGCAGGTGGCCGAACGCCGCTCGCCGTCGAGTACAGCCATCTCGCCGAAGGCCCGGCCATTGCGTAGCGTGGCGATCTCCGCCAGCGCGCCGTGGCCATCGGTCTTGCGCACCGACACCACGCCGCGGTGCAGGATGCACATGAAGGTGCCGGCATCGCCTTCGCTGAAGATGGTCTGATCTTGCGCGATGGTGCTCAGGCTGAAGTAGCCGGCGGCAGTCTGGAAGTCGCCGGGCTGGAGGGTGTCGAACAGGCCGCAATCCATCAGCATGTCGCGGATTTCGGCGTTCAGGTGGGACTGCTCAGGCATAGGTTGTTCTTCTTGATGTCTGTCGCCAAGGTCAAGCGGCACGCGTCGTCGCAGTGCCGCAAACCCTATGACAGCAAAAACCGTGTTTTACACAACGCTCAGTTCATTCAGCACGAAAGCGTACTCCAGCGCCACATCCCGCAGCCCTTGGTAGCGCCCGCTCATGCCGCCGTGGCCGGCGCCCATCTCGGTCTTGAGCAGCAGCAGGTTGTGGTCGGTTTTCAGCGTGCGCAGGCGCGCTACCCACTTGGCCGCCTCCCAGTACTGCACGCGGCTGTCGTTGTAGCCGGCGATCACCAGCATGGCTGGGTAGGGCTGCGCCTTGACGTTCTCGTACGGGGCGTAGGCCTTGATGCGCGCATAGACCTCGGGCTCCTCGGGGTTGCCCCACTCGTCGTATTCGGTGACGGTCAGCGGCAGCTCCGGGTCGAGCATGGTGTTCAGCACATCGACGAACGGCACCTCGGCGATGGCGCAGCGGAACAGCTCCGGGCGCAGGTTCAGCACCGCGCCCATCAACAAGCCACCGGCACTACCACCACTGATGGCAAGGCGTTCGGAACCGGTTACACCGATACCGATCAGGTGCTCGGCGCAGGCAATGAAGTCGCCGAAACTGTTGTGCTTGTGTTCCTGTTTGCCGGCGCGGTACCAGGCTTCGCCCAGCTCACCGCCGCCGCGCACGTGGGCGATGGCAAAGGCCACGCCGCGCTCCAGCAAGCTCAGCCGGGCGTGGGAAAACCACGGGTCGAGGCTCTCGCCGTAGGCACCGTAGCCATACAGGTACAGCGGCACGCACTTGCCTTGGTCGGCGCGGCGGCGCACCAGGCTGATAGGCACCTGCGTGCCATCCTGGGCCTGCGCCCAGAGCCGTTCGCTGACATAGTCGTCGGCGTCGAACGCGCCCAGCACCGGGGTCTGCTTGAGCACTTGCTGGGCGCCGCTCGCGAGGTCCAGCTGGCGCACCTGGGCGGGGCGGTTGAGCGCCTCGTAGCGCAGGCGAATGCGTGGGCTGGCAAATTCCAGGCTGTCCTGCACGTACAGGCTGTAGGCCGCATCCGGCAGCTCAACGCGGTAGGCCGCCAGGCCCTGCGGGTGCACCTCGATGATCGGCAAGCCGCCCTCGCGCAGACTCAGCGACAGCGCCGAGGCGTTCAGGCTCAGGCCTTCAAGCATCACGGCGTCGCGGTGTGGCACCAGCACCTGCCAGTCGTCACGGGCCGGTACGGCGTCTGCGTCGGCGTGGAACAAGGCAAAGTTGATGCCGTGCTGGTTGCTGCGGATGAACCAGCGCCACTGGCCGTCAAGCTGGCCGTGGTCGGGGAAGTATTCGTGGCCTTCGCTGCGCGGCGCCAGGCAGGTGAAGGCGGCGTGTGGGGTGCTGGCGTCCAGCACCCAGGCTTCGCTGGTGGTCTTGCTGTTGAGCAGCAGCACCAGTTGGCGCTCGGAGCTGGTGCGGTAGCAGTGCAGGAAGAAGCGCCCGTCGGGCTCTTCGAACACCGTGGCGGCATCGGCTGCGCCCAGGGTGTGCCGGCGCAGGCGCCACGGGCGGTGGGTATCGTCAAGTTCGGCGAAGAACAGCGTCTGGCTGTCGTTGGCCCAGGTCATGCTGCCGTCGCAGTCGTCGAAGGGCAGGGTGGTCAGCGCGCCGCTGGCCAGGTCCTTGACGTACAGCGTGTAGATTTCATCACCGCTGCTGTCCAGGCTATAGGCCAGCAGGCGGTGGTCGGGGCTGATGCTGAACGCGCCGAGCGAGAGAAAACCCCCATCGGCCAATTCATTAGGGTCGAGAAGCAGCTCTTCGCCGGCCGGGTCCACGGTGTTGCTGTCGTCAGCCGGGCGCGGGCAGCGATAGTGGCGCGGGTACTCGTCACCGGCGGTGGTGCGGGTGTAGTACAGGTACGGCCCCCACGGCGAGGGCAGGGACAGGTCGGTTTCGAGGATGCGGCCTTTGATTTCTTCGAACAGTTGCTCGCGCAGCTCGGCCTGTTCGGCCAGGCACGCTTGCTGATAGGCGTTTTCCTGCTCGAGGTAGGCCAGCACTTCGGGAGTGTCGCGCTGTTGCAGCCAGCCATAGGGGTCGGCGGCCTGATCCTTGCGAGCGACGGGGGGCGTGATCTGCATTCTGGGTCTCTTGTCTAAGGCCGGCACAGCCCGTGAATGGGGATGGGGGCGCCTGTGGCGGTAAAAGTGTTTATCATAGGCGTCTCTTTACCTGGCTTGCACCCACACCATGACCGAACACGACTATCTGTTGGCCTGGGGCGTTTACGCCGTTGCCGCCCTGGGCTGCCTGCTGGTGGCTTTCAAGTTCACCGGCTGGATGTGGCGCTGGCTGCGCGAGCCGCTGCGGGTGATCGTCGCCGTGCTGCTGCTGACCCCGACCATCGTCGACCCGGTCAAGGACAGCTTCGCCCCGGCCATTGCCATCACCGTGCTGGATGTCGCCTTCAAAGTCGGCAACAACGCCCTGCGCGCAGCGTCTGACCTGGCCATGTACGGCATGTTCGCCTTCGCGTTGTACATTGTCTTCGTGCTGATCCGCTGGCCACTTGAAAGGCGCGCCCGCGAGCGCCGTGCCCAGCGTGAGGCCGCTGCCCAGCGCCAGGCCAAGGAAGACGACGAAGTGGTGGTCGAGGTGGCAGCCGATAGCCATGACCGTTACCGCCAGGACCCACCCGCCGCCCCAGCGCGCCCCATCGGCGCTGGCCAGGGCCGCGTCGAACCCCGTCTGTAGGCCAGGAGCTGCGAGCATGTGCGAACTGCTGGGCATGAGTGCCAACGTCCCCACCGATATCGTCTTCAGCTTCACCGGCCTGATGCAGCGCGGCGGCCGCACCGGGCCGCACCGAGACGGCTGGGGCATCGGCTTCTACGAAGGGCGCGGCCTGCGCCTGTTCCAGGACCCGGCTGCCAGCAGCGAGTCGGAGGTGGCCAACCTGGTGCAGCGCTACCCGATCAAAAGCGAAGTCGTCATTGGCCATATCCGCCAGGCCAACGTCGGCCGCGTGTGCCTGTCCAACACCCACCCGTTCGTGCGCGAACTGTGGGGCCGCAACTGGTGCTTTGCGCACAACGGCCAGCTCGGCGACTTCAGTGGCCTGCGCACGTTCTACCGGCCGGTGGGCGACACCGACAGCGAAGCGGCATTCTGCGACCTGCTCAACCGTATCCGCGAGGCCTTTCCGGAGCCTGTTGAAATCGAGCAGTTGCTACCGGTGCTGGTCGAGGCCTGCAGCGAGTACCGCAGCAAAGGCGTATTCAACTGCCTGCTCAGCGACGGTGACTGGCTGTTCTGCTTCTGCTCGACAAAACTTGTGCACATTACCCGGCGCGCCCCGTTTGGCGCTGCACGCTTGAAAGATGTCGACCTGATCGTCGATTTTCACACGCAAACCACCCCCAACGACGTGGTCACGGTGATCGCCACCGAGGCCTTGACCGAAAACGAGACCTGGAACCGCTACGAGCCGGGTCAATGGGCTCTGTGGCGGCACGGCGAGTGCACCGCCCACGGGCAAAGCCAAGGACGCTGAATGTTCAGAAGTTACCTGCGGTTGCTGTTGTTCACCTTCGGCCTGCTGGCCGGTATTCAGGTGCCTGGGCTGGTCAACGACTACAGCCAGCGGGTCGAGGCGCACCTGCTTGAATCGCGCCAGGCCCTGGATGGCTTCCGGCAGACGGCCCAGCGCTTCTTCGGCGGCGACCTGCAGGCGCTGGTGCGCCATTACCGCAGCAGCGATGACCCGGTTTTCAACAGCGATGCCAACAGCATCGACAGCCTGCTGATCCGCAACCAACTGCTCGAACACGAATGGCAAGCGCTGCAAGGGTCGTGGGTGAGCCGCACCTGGCATGTGCTGGTGCAGCCGGAACCTGCGCTGCGCGAAGAGACGCTCAAGGGTTACAGCTACCAGATTCTGCTGGTGCCCGAGGCCATTGGCTGGGGCATCGGCGCGGGCTTTGTGCTGGCGTTCCTGGTCGAGAGCCTGTTGCTGGTGGTTGGCTGGGTGGTGCTGGGCGGGCGGCGCAAGGCTGTGAAAGAGAGCTGGCGCTAAACCCATTACCTGGAATTTTTGTCAGTGGACCGGCAAAGTTCAGCCTTCTATGCTGGCAGCTCTAACAGCTGCTAGGTACGAATGTGATGGATGCCTCTCCAAACACCCGGAAAAAACCGCGTGTTCGCTCGTACTCAGCCTACGGGTATGCAGCAGCCATAAATGAGTCAGTATTTCTAGGGTTTACCGGGCAGCTTCTTGATCCCATTAGCGGATGTTATCTGCTGGGTCTCGGCCATCGAGCATATAGCCCGATATTGATGCGGTTCCAAAGTCCGGATCACTTGAGCCCCTTTAATGCCGGAGGTATCAACTGTTATGTCTACTGTCTTGGCGATCCGCTTAATCACGTCGATCCCAGCGGGCGTATTGGGAGACCTGTGCAGGTACCCTACCGGGCTCGGCCAATTCCAAGCCAGCTGATGAGTCGTGAACTTCATGGTCCCCGTCCAAGTCCGTCTATTCACTTGGTCCCTAATGAGCAAGTGAGTACTTATATAGCTGCAACCTCAGGGCCCGTGCGCCGGGGTCTACTCATGGATGCGACTGAAAATGCGTTGGGGTCTATCAACCCTCCGCGAGATGCCGGCATTCCAGTAGGGTTGCTAGCAGCGGATGCACGCTTTCTGGAGGACACTGTTCATTCCTACAGTCGGCAAATATCCCTTAATGAAGAGGTTGGCAGAACACTACTGGCACAATTCGCTAGGGATAAAACGCAGCTTGCAATCCGGTTGTTCCATGAAATCGCAAGGGGGCGACGAAACTCTTTAATGCAGGGGGGAGCGTTGCATCCAGCTGACCCGATGGTTGGTCAGATCGAGCGTATGGTGCCACTCATTCGTGAGTGAAGCGACCTTCATGCATTTGCTTCCCACAAATACTGCGCCCCTGATACAGATGTCTGGCTGAGACCCTGAGGGAGCTGGCGCCAGCCTGCGATGAGGCCGGTGCAGGCATGCAAATAACCGACGTGCAGGCATTGCTCGCAATGCCGAACCACTGCTGTAGTGACTGAATGTACCTAGCCCGATGGGCTTGACCCAGTTACCTAATAAATTTGCCAGTTGGCAGACGTTCGCGCGCTAGTCACCATTAGCCAGGAAAACAGGCCTGGCCGCAGCGGCGCAGGCATGGCTTCATGCCAACGGTGCCGCCTGATAGTTCGCATGGGGCTTACTGATAACAGGGTCTATCAATGCGCCTAGCTTACAGCCCATACGGCATATCAGAACCCCCACCCGAGAACCATTGCCTGGCCTTCAATGGCGAGCTTTGGCAAGCCGCGTTTCAGGGCTATCTGCTGGGTAATGGCCAAAGACCTTTCAACCCGGTTCTGATGAGATTCATGATGGCGGACCGGATGAGTCCGTTCGGGCGCGGAGGGTTGAATACGTATGCTTACTGCGGCGGAGATCCCATCAATAATGTGGATCCGTCGGGGCATATTCACCTGCCCGCGAGTTTAGCCCATTGGATAAATTCGAAGTTCGGAAGAACAGTATTTAATGCCCGTCACCGTACGCCGCTTAGGGGGCTAGGCATCGACCCCTTAAAAAATCCCTATGAGCTCTATAAGTACATGAAAAACGGTAAGGTGGGGCGCATAGTCGAATCAATACCCTTAGGTCGTTTAGAAGACTTCATGAAAGCCTACCCCGCCCAAAAGCGTAATATATTGAGCGAAGCCACACGTCTAGCCATCCAAGATGTGGATTTTTATAGTTCAGCGACCGATATTAGTATGGCAAACTTTGATCCGGACCCGCTGGGTAATGGAAGGGCTGTGGACGATTACAAGGCAGTCGCCTTGGTAGGCAGCAAGTTAAAAGAACAATTGGACTCTAGGCGGATTCCCCCTCGGCTCCAAGATGCCTGGCGGCTTGATCACAACGGCGAGGCAATACTGGCCATTCTCAAGCGCAGGGCGATCGCGTTGAGAACGGGGCGCCCTATCGCGAGCGACGACTGGTATGCGGACCCGGATTTGTACCTTTACCCAAGGTACCGTCAATATTCATTTGGATAGATACTTCATCCCATCCTCCAATCCCTTAAAGGTTAACGGGTACACCCGCTCCTGGCGAGTGCTCACGGTAAAACTAGTAATTTTGTCAGTAGCGAGCTAAGCGTGAATCGAAAATGCTAGGGGTAACTCTGAAATATTTGGACGGGGCACAACCTGATGACGAAATCATATTTCTTCTATCAAGAGAGCTTGTTCGTACTCGAATTATTGAGCAGCGGCGCAAAACGTATCGTCTGGGCCGGCACCTTCCCTTTGGGCGAGCAGCAAGCGGACGCCACACTTTGCTTCGCGGTGGATGGAAGCAATACGGTATTGGAAGCAGGGGGGCGTCATTATGCCTACACCCCGTTTGGTGGTGCTCCCCTGGAGCCGGATAAGCTCACGATTGACTTCACCGGGGCGCCATGGCGAGAAATGCTCGGCGGTTACCTGCTGGGAAATGGGTATCGCTGCTATAAGCCGGCACTGATGAGATTTTGCTCGCCCGATAGGCTCAGCCCTTTCAAAGAAGGCGGTTTCAACGCCTACTGCTATTGTGGAAATAACCCGGTCAGTTATGTGGATCCATCCGGGGCGAGCTTTTTTTCAGTAATGAAAAGCAATATTGAGATGTTTTTTACTTCACCAAAGACGCTGCTCCATGCTCACCGCTCTTTGGACTCCCCTACATTTTTTTCACGTTTCAGTGATTTACATCACGGCATGGTGGAGCAGGTGTTCAATGTGATACAAGATCCGAGTCGTAGGAATGTTTCGAGTGTTGGGGGTAATTTACTTAGTAATTCTATAAGTTTTCCATCGGCCGCTAGTAACCGTATTGTTGAACATGCCACTCTAAATTTGCTTGATGCCATATCTAGCGGACGTCGATCTTCCACTGGGATTTTCCCTCAAGATCTTGATAGGCTCCCTCGTTTTAGATCAGCGACTAACCGCATCCCATATAAGTTCCATTCCCCCGAGCTGAGCCACATGGCGCGGGGTGACCGGGAATGGGGGCGTGACGGTCAAAAAGTTGATATTATGTGGCACAAGCCTGTAGTTGTTCAGCGCTCGAGTTTCCTCCGAGGGGAGTCTGCAGCGCTTCATTCGAACGACTTTTTCCGTGTGAATGAAGACGGTCGTTTGGTGAGGCGATAGGGTTGCTGCAATTTCTTGTTATGGATTTTCGATTATTTAGAGAGATACTTCATCCCATCCTCCAACCCCTGCAAGGTCAACGGATACATCCGGTCCTCGATCAACTCCCGCACCAGATGCGTCGAGGCGGTGTAGTCCCATGTCTGCCGCGGATACGGGTTGATCCAGATGATCTTCTTGAATTTGGCCATGAAGCGCTGCATCCATACATACCCGGCTTCTTCGTTCCAGTGCTCGACACTGCCGCCTGGCTGGGTGATCTCATACGGCGCCATGGCTGCATCGCCGACAAACACCACTTTGTAGTCCTCGCCGTACTTGTGCAGCAGGTCGAAGGTCGCCAGACGCTCTGAGGTGCGGCGCAGGTTGTTCTTCCACACCGACTCGTAGACGAAATTGTGGAAGTAGTAGTACTCCAGGTGCTTGAACTCGGTCTTGCACGCCGAAAACAGTTCTTCGCACACCTTCACATGGGCATCCATCGAACCGCCGATGTCGAACAGCAACAGCAGTTTTACTGTGTTGCGCCGCTCGGGGCGCATCTGGATGTTCAATAGCCCCGCGTCTCGGGCGGTATGGTCGATGGTGCCGTCGATGTCCAGCTCTTCTGCCGCGCCCTGGCGGGCGAACTTGCGCAGCCGGCGCAGCGCCAGTTTGATGTTGCGTGTGCCCAGCTCGACCTGGTCGTCGAGGTTTTTGTACTCGCGCTGGTCCCACACTTTTACCGCCTTGCCCTGGCGTTCGCCGGCATCCCCGACGCGAATGCCCTCGGGGTTGAAGCCGCCAGAGCCGAACGGGCTGGTACCGCCCGTACCGATCCACTTGTTGCCGCCCGCGTGGCGTTCTGTCTGCTCTTCGAGGCGTTTCTTGAATGCTTCGATCAGCTTGTCCAGCCCGCCCAGGGACTGAATTTGCGCGCGGTCCTCGTCGCTCAGCGAGCGCTCGAACTCCTTGCGCAGCCATTCATCGGGGATCAGCGCCTCGATGTGCCGGTCGAGGTTTTCCAGGCCCTTGAAGTACGCCGCAAACGCGCGGTCAAACTTGTCGAAGTGGCGCTCGTCCTTCACCAGGATGGCGCGGGCCAGGTAGTAGAACGCGTCCATGTCGGCGAACACCACGTGCTTTTGCAAGGCGTGGTGCAGGTCGAGCAGCTCGCGTACCGATACCGGTACCTTGGCTGCGCGCATTTCATTGAAAAGGTTGAGCAGCATGCCCGGCTCCTGTCAGCGGTTGCCGCGTCGGCTCATGAACGCCAGGCGCTCCAGCAACGTCACATCCTGCTCGTTCTTCACCAGCGCGCCGGCCAGCGGCGGGATGGCCTTGGTCGGGTCGCGCTCGCGCAGCACCGCTTCGCCGATGTTGTCGGCCATCAGCAGCTTGAGCCAGTCGACCAGCTCGGACGTGGAGGGCTTTTTCTTCAGGCCCGGCACCTTGCGCACATCGAAGAACACATCCAGCGCCTCGCTGACCAGCGACTGGCTGATGTTGGGGTAGTGCACATCGACGATGCGCTGCAAGGTGTCGCGGTCCGGGAAGGCGATGTAGTGGAAGAAGCAGCGGCGCAGGAAAGCGTCGGGCAGCTCCTTTTCGTTGTTGGAGGTAATGATGATGATCGGGCGCTGCTTGGCCTTGATGGTCTCGTCGATTTCGTAGACGTAGAACTCCATCTTGTCGAGTTCCTGCAGCAGGTCGTTGGGGAACTCGATGTCGGCCTTGTCGATTTCATCGATCAGCAGAATAACCCGCTCATCGGCCTCGAAGGCTTCCCACAACTTGCCCTTTTTCAGGTAGTTGCGCACGTCGTGAACCTTGTCCACGCCCAGCTGCGAGTCGCGCAGGCGGCTGACCGCGTCGTACTCGTACAGGCCCTGGTGGGCCTTGGTGGTGGACTTGATGTGCCAGGTAATCAGGCGCGCGCCAAACGATGCTGCCAGTTGCTCGGCAAGCATGGTCTTGCCGGTGCCCGGCTCGCCCTTGACCAGCAGTGGGCGCTCGAGGGTGATGGCCGCGTTGACCGCCAGTTTCAGGTCGTCTGTGGCGACGTAGTCGCGGGTGCCTTCGAACTTCATTGAGCGATCCTCTGCAGGGCCCTGTCGCGGGGCTTGGCTGTTCATTGATTGCCGGGGACTATAACCCTGCCTCCGGCCTGCTGAAAACGCAGACCGGCCATTCAGTCCATGAATGGCCCGTCACAGGCGCGTTTAGTCGGATTCAGGCTTGGGCTGTTCGTAACGTGCGTTGAACGCCTGCACAAAGCCGTTGCGCAAGATCTGCAAGAACGCCTCGAAACCGCTGATATCTTGCTGGTGCACGTTGCCGCTGAGCTCTACGCGGGTGGCGAACTGGTTCTTGCGCTGGTTTTTCAGCACGGTTTCGCTGGCCCCGACCAACGCTTCCCACACCGAGCGGAAAAAGCCCTTGTTCTTGTTTTCGACGTCCTGTTGCCAGTTGAACACGTCAACATCGCGCAGCAGCGGCTTGATATAGCCATTGAGCTGGCCTTTCTCGGCTTCGGCCTCGATCACCACATCGCCGTGGCCGGCATTGAAATCGAACTTGCCGTAGGCACTGGCGAAGTCATTGAGCCGGCGCAGTTCGATGCCCGTTGCCCGCAGCCGGAACTGGAAGTCGTCAAAGTCGCTGAACGGGTCAAAGGTGGCGCGGCTTTCGACCTTGGCGTCACCCAGCAAGACGGCGGTGGCATCGAAGCTGGCATCGCGCCGGCCGCTTTCGTCGCGCACGTTGGTCAGGTTGCGAATACTCGCCTGCAATTGGGTGGCCTTGAGGTGGACCGGGGGCTTGGAGTTGAAATTACGGAAGGTCAGCGTGCCTTGGTCGATGCGCACCTCATCAAGGGTGATGGGCAGCAGTTTTTCCAGTTGCTGGCGCCAGTCGGTGCCGCGGCCGGTCTGCGAGTTCTGCGGGTTGCCGCCGTCGACGAAGTTCAGCTCGGGGTGGGCGAAGGTCACGGTGCCGACCACGGCATGGTCGTACCACAGCGAATGCCAGCTCACCGATAGGTCGATCACCGGGGCATCGAGCAGCGGCACTGGTACTTTGCCGCTGACTTTGACGATCTTCAGGCCGTTGATCTGATAGGCGCCGCGCCACCACGCCAGGTCGACATCGGTCACCTGGCCTCGGTATTCGCCCATGTCGGCCAGCTTGTCGTTGAGGTAATCGCGCACCAGGTACGGCAATGCCAGGTGCAAGGCCACCAGCAGTACGGCCAAGCTGGCCAGGGTGATCAGCGGCCAGCGGTAGCGGGCTTTCATCAGCGGTCCTCCAGGTCGGTATGGGCGGTTGACCGCAGGCAGCGCGCGCGAGTTCGAACGGGCTTTACGCACCCTCGGCTACGGGCTTACCCTTTTGCATTCAGTTGCTTCACTCGACCCTCAAGGACCTGCCATGAGCCGTATCTACGCAGACAACGCCCATTCCATCGGCAACACGCCGCTGGTGCAGATCAACCGCATCGCCCCGCGTGGGGTGACCATCCTGGCCAAGATCGAAGGGCGCAACCCGGGCTATTCGGTCAAATGCCGGATTGGCGCGAACATGGTCTGGGACGCCGAAAGCAGCGGCAAGCTCAAGCCTGGCATGACCATCGTCGAGCCTACTTCGGGCAATACCGGCATTGGCCTGGCCTTCGTGGCCGCCGCCCGTGGCTACAAGCTGATGTTGACCATGCCGGCCTCGATGAGCCTGGAGCGGCGCAAGGTGCTCAAGGCCCTGGGCGCAGAACTTGTCCTCACCGACCCCGACAAAGGCATGAAAGGCGCCATCGACAAGGCCAACGAAATTGTCGCGTCCGCCCCTGCCCAGTACTTCCTGCCGGGCCAGTTTGAAAACCCGGCCAACCCGGCGATCCACGAAAAGACCACGGGCCCGGAAATCTGGAACGATACCGACGGCGCGGTGGATGTGCTGGTCGCAGGCGTCGGCACCGGCGGCACCATCACCGGCATTTCGCGTTACATCAAGCACACCCAAGGCAAGCCGATCGTGTCGGTGGCCGTCGAGCCGGTCAGTTCGCCGCTGATCACCCAGACCTTGGCCGGCGAAGAGCTCAAGCCGAGCAAGCACAAGATCCAGGGCATCGGCGCAGGCTTTGTGCCGAAAAACCTCGACCTGTCGATTGTCGACCGGGTCGAGACGGTGACCGATGAAGAATCCAAAGCCATGGCCATCCGCTTGATGCAGGAGGAGGGGATTCTCTGCGGTATTTCTTGCGGTGCCGCCATGGCTGCCGCGGTGCGCCTGGCCGAAAAGCCTGAGATGCAGGGCAAGACCATCGTGGTGATCCTGCCGGACTCCGGTGAGCGCTACCTGTCGAGCATGTTGTTCAGCGACTTGTTCAGCGAGCAGGAAACCCAGCAGTAAGCGGCAAGTCGCACGCTTGAAGCTGCAAGAGGGCACATGTGTTGATACAGATCAGCTTGCCCCTTGCAGCGACAGGCTTGCAGCTCCCCCGGAGGGGGTTATGATGTGCGGCTATCTGGGCATGGCCTGATTTCCCCTCCCAAGGAGTGTTGCATGACCTTTTCCTTTGTCGCCAAGGCGGGTGTCCTGCTGGTGTTCATCGCCAGCGTGCTGTACGTGCACCTGCGCGGCAAGGCCCGCCTGCCGGTGTTACGCCAGTTCGTCAACCACTCGGCGCTGTTCGCACCGTACAACGCATTGATGTACCTGTTCTCCGGCGTGCCGTCCAAGCCCTACCTCGACCGCCAGCGCTTCCCGGAGCTCGATGTGCTCAAGGACAACTGGCAGACCATCCGTGAAGAGGCCATGCGCCTGTTCGATGAGGGTTACATCCGCGCCGCCGAAAAAGACAACGACGCAGGCTTTGGTTCGTTCTTCAAGAAGGGCTGGAAGCGCTTTTACCTGAAGTGGTACGACAAACCGCTGCCATCGGCCGAGGCGCTGTGCCCGAAAACCGTCGAGCTGGTCAGCCGCATCCCTAACGTAAAAGGCGCAATGTTCGCCCTGTTGCCTGGCGGCAGCCACCTGAACCCGCACCGCGACCCGTTTGCCGGCTCCCTGCGCTATCACTTGGGGCTGTCCACGCCGAACTCCGACAACTGCCGTATCTATGTCGACGGTGAGCCCTACGCCTGGCGCGATGGCGAGGATGTGATGTTCGACGAGACCTACGTGCACTGGGTCAAGAACGAAACCGACGTCACCCGCGTCATCTTGTTCTGCGACGTCGAGCGCCCGCTCAACAGCCCGCTGATGACCCGCATCAACCGCAGCGTCAGCGCCTTCCTCGGCCGTGCCACTGCGCCGCAGAACACCGACGAAGAGCGCGTTGGCGGCATCAACCAGGCCTATGCCTGGAGCAAGCGCTTCAGCAACGTGATCAGCGCGCGGGTGAAAACCTTCAAACGCGCCAACCCCAAGGCCTACCGCGTGCTGCGGCCAGTGCTGGCGGTGCTGGTGGCTTACGCGCTGTATCGCTGGTTGTTCTGATCAACCTTTGCATCTGATGGAAAGGAGCAGCGTGCTGCTCCTTGTAATGCCGGCGGCGTACCCTCAGCGCTTGGCCGGGCGCAACACCAGCCACAACGCCACCCCGATCAACAGCCCGCCATACAGGTGCGCCATCGACAGTGGCTCATCCAGCAACCATGCTCCCCACAGTACGCCGAACGCCGGGATCAGGAAGGTCACGGTGGTGGCTTTGACCGGCCCGATTTCGCCGAGCAGGCGGAAATACAGGATGTAGGCGAACGCTGTGCACACAAGGCCCAGGCCTAGCAGCGACCCCCACACCTGCCAACCGCCCCAGCTGGCCGGAGGCTGGGTGATAGCGCTCCAGGCAAACAGTGGGGTCAGCAGCAGGGTTGCGCCGAGCATGCTGCCGAGCGCTGACAAGCGGCTGTCCAGGTCGCTGACCCAGCGCCGGGCCAGGTAACCGGCAAAGCCGTAGCAGGTAGTTGCCGCCAGGCACGCCAGCGCGCCTTGCATAAGCGCCCAATCCAGCGCCACGGGGCCGGCGCCGCTGAGGATGCCGACGCCGAACAGGCCGAGGAAGATGCCGCACAGCTTGGGTAGCGTCATGGCCTCGCGGAAGAACAGCGCGCCGATCAGCACGCCCATCAGCGGGGTGGTGGCGTTGAAAATCGCCGAATAACCCGCTGGCAGTACCTGGGCGGCTACCGCGTAGAAGGTCGCGGGTATGCCTGAGTTGATCATGCCCAGTACCAGGCAGGCGCCGAGTTTGCCCTGGAAGTCCCAGCGCACCCGCGCCAGCGTGACGATAGCCACCAGCCCCAGGCAGGCGATGGAGACCCGCAGGAACGCCGTCGGCACGGTGCCGAGCACCGGGGCGATGATGCGCATGAACAGAAAGCTCGCGCCCCAGACAGCGGCAAGGGTCAGCAGGCGGGCAAGGGCGATGGGCGTCACGGCGGTCTCCGGCGGTAGGGCAGGGGCAGGAGTTTACGTCAGTGGGTGGGAGATCCTCTGGTTTTTTGTACAAGCCAGTTCTCGCCAGATATATCTCCTTGTGGCGAGCGGGCTTGTCCCGCGTTGGGCTGCGCAGCAGCCCTGAAAACCCAAGGGTAATCCTCAGGGCTGCTGC